>JAAYSB010000201.1 GCA_012518475.1 Intrasporangiaceae bacterium
ACCTCTCCTCGGTCTCTCGCGCGATCTGCGCGAGCCGCTCCGCGTTGCGGGCGACGAGCACGACGTCGTGCCCCTGCTCGGCGTACTGACGGACGAACTCGCGGCCGAGTCCGGCGCTGGCCCCGGTGATGAGAACATTTGGCATACGGAGAGGGTATGCGCCGGGCACCCCGACCGCTCGCGCCTTCGGTGACGACCGAGCCGGTTAGGGTCGAGATCATGTCCCGCGCCAGAGTCCTCTTGATCGCGCTCCTGGCCCTGCTCACGACGACTCTTGCGGTTCCCGCCTCCGCTGACGAGGACAGGGTCAGGAACCTGGACGTCACCTTCGCGATCCAGCCCGACGGGAGCGTGCTGGCGCGCTACGAGCTCGAGTGGCGGTTCGCCGAGAAGGGCCGGCACGGCATCGACTTCGGGATCGCGACCCGGGAGTCGTGGGACGCGGACAGGGACTATGACGCCGTCTACCGGGTCAGCGACGTGCGCGTCTCCAGCCCGAGCGGGGCACCCGCACAGTTCACCTCGACCGAGCGCGGCTGGGGCTCGGACGGATCGCTCGACCTGCGGATCGGTGACCCCGACACCACCCTGGACACCCGGGACGCGACCTATGTCATCGAGTACCGCATCGAGGGTGCGCTGCGGACCTTCGACGAGGGACCCGAGCTCTACTGGGACGTCACGAGCTACACCTACCCGCCGATCGAGAGCTATCAGGTGCGGGTCACCGCACCGGACGGGGTCACCAGGGCACGGTGCCTGACCGATGACGAGTGCACTGCGGTCGTCGACGCTGAGGGTGCGACCTTCGCCTCGGACGACGAGACCACCCGGGTCATCACCGTCGTCGCGGGGCTGCCCGAGGGCTCCGTGCAGGATGCCGAGCCCGACCTCGAGCCCCGGGCCGTCGAGTACCCCGAGCTGCGCGAGCTGCACGGGCACGTCGAGGTGCTCGGCGACGGCTCGGCACAGGTCGAGCAACGTCTGGTCATGGACCTGCCCGCCGACCGGCCGAGCGGGAACGTGGGCCTCGACCTCATCCTCCGGGCACCGTGGTCGGAGGATCTCGACCAGGACCTCACCCCGCTCGACATCACCGCCCACGACTCCACCGGACGTCGACTTCCGGTCGAGGTGGACGAGCAGGATGACACGTACAGCTATCAACGGGCCGAGCTCAGGTTCGTCTACGGGACCGAGCGTGCGGAGCCGGAGGAGGTGCCCGCTGCTCCTAGCGTCCGGGAGGAGTTCATCGTCCGCTATCGCATCCCCGGGGCCGTGGGCGTCGAGAACGGCACGACCGCAGTCAGGCTGCCACTGACCCCCACCTGGTCCACGTCACGACTCAGGGACGCAACGATGCGGTGGTCCCTCCCTGGCCGGCCCACCTCCGTGCAGTGCCGAGGGCTGCGGTACAACGACACCGGGTTCTCGGAGTACTGCGAGCTCGGGGCAGTGATCGTCGACGGGACAACCGTCACGGCCGCGTTCGACACCGTGGATGGCTGGACGACCCGGGAGCTGACCGACTTCGTGCTCCCGGCCGGCGCCGTCGAGTCGAGCCTCCCGCTCGAGCCCAGCCTCGACGCTGCGAAGCAGCACCGGCAGAGACTCGGGATCGGCGGTGCAGCCGGAGGCGGCGCCCTCGCGCTCGCCCTCGCTGCCGGCACGGCACACCTGATGCGCGGTCGGGACCTGCGCTGGGCAGCGCCCGCTGGATCGACCTGGCCTGTGGTCGGGGACGCCCCGGCCGCGCCTGCCCGGCCCACCCGGGCTGCGAAGAGGTCCGACGTCGTGGCGGTGCGCTTCAACCCGCCGAGCGTTCCCCTGCACGAGGCTGGACTCCTCCTCGACCGCCGCTTCCGGCCCAGCCATCTGGCGGCCGTGCTCGTCTCTCTCGCCGTCCGCGGCGTCGTGAGGCTCGGCTCGAAGCCACTCATGGTCCAGCGTCTGGACTCCGACTCCGAGACCACGACGATCGAGGCGTCGGTGGCCCGGAACGCGACCCGACGCGAGGTCGGGCTGCCCGACGCCAACGCCCGCAGGATGCGCGAGCGTCTCGAGAAGGAGGACGAGCGACTGCTGACGCGCTCCGGCTGGTTCCGCCACACGAGGACCACCGAACGGCTCCTCGCCCCGCTCCTCGTCGCGGTCGCGCCCCTGATCCTCTTTCTCCTGCTGCTTCCCGTCGTCGGACCTCGACTGCGCGAGGGTGTCTCGATCATGCTCATCGGCCTGGCGATCGGCACCGTCGTCGCAATCGGGTATGTGCTCCTCACCCGCTCGGGGCCACGCCTGACCGCCGAAGGGCGGGAGCTGCTCGACGAGGTCGAGGGATTCCGCACCTATATCGCGACCGCGGAGGCGAACCAGCTCGACTGGGAGGCGGACCGCGACATCTTCCGGGAGTTCCTGCCATGGGCGGTGCTCTTCGACCTCACCGACAGATGGACCCAGGTCTGCCAGACGCTGGCCCAGGAGGGCCGGATCCCCCAGATCGACACGAGCGACTTCCTCGTGGGTTCAGTGAGCACCCTCGGGAGCGATCTCTCGCGCTTCTCCTCCGGACTGGCCAGTGCCTCGTCTCCCCCGGCGAGCTCCGGCAGCAGCAGCTCCGGCGGGTCGGGTGGCTCGTCGGGCTTCTCGGGCGGGAGCAGCGGCGGCGGAGGCGGCGGAACGAGCGCGAGCAGCTGGTGACGCCGTCAGAGCGCTGCCCGGGTCAGCGCGTCGCGGTCCCGGACGCCCACGTCGAGTAGCCCCCGGAGAGGTTGCGGACCTCGGTCCACCCATGCTGCTCGAGGATCCGGGCTGCCGTGTGACCTCGCAGGCCGACGGCGCAGTTGACAACGAGCGGTGTCTCACGGGAGGGCAGCTCGTCGAGGCGGTCCCGCAGCTCGTCGACGGGAATGTTCATCGCGCCGGGGAGCGCGCCCCGCTCGAACTCGGCGGGCGTGCGCACATCGACGAGGACCGCACCATCGGTCTGGGCTGCCGCCAGCTCGTGCCACTGGATGTTTCGCGAGACACCGGAGGCGAGGTTGTCGGCGATGTGGCCGAGCATGTTGACCGGGTCCTTGGCCGAACCGAACTGCGGGGCGTAGGCAAGCTCGAGGTCGGCGAGGGAGCTCGCGGTGAGCCCACCGGTCATCGCCGTCGCGATGACGTCGATCCGCTTGTCGATCCCGGATCGGCCCACACCCTGGGCGCCGAGAATGGTATCGGTGTCGGGGTCGACGAGGAGCTTGAGCGACATGCCGTCGGCGCCGGGGTAGTAGGTCGCGTGGGACGCCGGATGGGTGTGGATCGCCCGATAGGGCCGACCCGCTGCGCGCAGGCGCTTCTCGTTCCATCCGGTGGCCGCAACCTGAAGGCCCATCACCCCGACGATCGCGGTGCCGAGCACGGGCCGGTCCACGCCGCCACGGCCGGCGATGATGTCTGCCACGCGGCGGCCCTGGAGGTTCGCCGTGTTGGCGAGCGGCACGAGCGTGGACTCCTGGGTGAGTCCGTCGACCTTCTCGACCGCGTCGCCCACCGCATACACGTGCGGGTCGCTGGTGCGGAGCTGATCGTCGACCCAGATGCCGCCCCGCTCGCCGATCCGCAGCCCGGCAGCCTCAGCCAAGGTGGTGTCCGGGCGGACCCCGATCGAGGCGATGACGACGTCCGCGGGTAGGACGTCACCGGATGAGAGCGTCACGTCGCGCGGCCCGATGTCGGTCACCGAGCTGCCCAGGTGGAGGTCCACCCCGGCTGCGCGCAGAGCAGCGTGGACCGGAGCGACCATCTCGGGGTCGAGCGGTGCCATGACCTGGTCCGTGGCCTCGACGAGGGCGACCTGGAGGCCACGATGGACGAGGTTCTCCGCCATCTCGACCCCGATGAACCCACCGCCGACGACGACAGCCGTCGCGGCTTCATGCACCTGGTCGTCGAAGCCGCGGGCGTCCGGGTCGTGCACCTCGCTCAGCGCAGACACCATGGCGTCGGTGTCCTCGACGTCACGTAATGACAGGGCACGCTCGATGCCGGGGATCGGCGGGCGGACCGGACGAGCCCCGGGCGAGAGCACCAGCGCGGTGTAGCCCATCTCCTGTTCCGCGCCGGTGGTCAGGTCACGGACGGTGACGACCTGTCGGCCGGTGTCGACGTCGACGGCCTCGGTCAGCACCCGCACCTCCAGCGCGAACCTCGCCGCGAGCGACGCCGGGGTCTGGAGGAGGAGGGCCGAGCGCTTCTCGATGACCCCGCCGACGTGGTAGGGCAGGCCGCAGTTGGCGAAGCTCACGTGACCGCTGCGCTCGACGACGACGATCCGGGCATGCTCGTCGAGGCGGCGGAGGCGGGTGGCGGCAGACATGCCGCCGGCG
>JAAYSB010000202.1 GCA_012518475.1 Intrasporangiaceae bacterium
CGACGGCGCTGGTGCCGGCGGTGGTGGCAGAGACCGAGACAGCGTTGACCGCCCCCGGCGCCGCGCTTGCCGTGGCTGCCGCTCCCGTAGCGATCAGAAGGCCGACGAAGAGTGCTGCCCCAGCTCGCAGGCTGATGCGCCGAATGTGCCCCATAGTACTCATCAGATCGATCCCTATTGCTGTCCGCCGCTTCGAGTCCACCCTACCCGCCGCCGCTCACCGCGCCCAGGGCAACGGAGGGAACTGCGCATTGGTGATGATCACGCGGTGGACGGGGCCCGCAGTGCCGACCGATTGTCGCTGCATCGTGAGGCTAGGGTGAGGATATGACCTCGGCCATCCTCAGTGCTCCGTCCGTGTCGGTGCGCGCCCCGGCCAAGGTCAACCTCGAGCTCCGGGTCGGGCCGCCGAGGCCGGACGGCTTCCATCCGCTCGCCACCGTCTATCAGGCCGTGTCACTCTTCGATCAGGTGACGATCCGGGCCGGAGACGACTGGAGCGTCGAGATCTCGGGGAGCCGGGCCCTCGGTGTGCCCGCCGACGAGACGAACCTCGCGCTGCGAGCCGCCCGACTCCTCGCCGAGCGACACGACATCGACGAACCCGTCGAGATCTTCATCGACAAGGAGATCCCGGTCGCCGGGGGCATGGCCGGAGGGTCCGCCGACGCGGCCGCGACGCTCGTCGCCTGCGACTGGTTCTGGGATCTCGGTCTGAGCAAGGAAGAGCTCGCCACGGTCGCCGCTGAGCTCGGCTCGGACGTCCCATTCCTCCTCCACGGCGGCACCGCGCTCGGCACCGGACGCGGGGAGATCATCACACCGGTGCTCACCCGCGGGACCTATCACTGGGTCTTCGCCCCCTCCGACATCGGACTGTCCACCCCGGACGTGTACCGACAGTTCGACGAGCACAACGAGGCGGTCGGTTTCACCCCGCCCGAGCCGGCCTCATCACCGGCGCTCATGGCCGCCCTGATGTCCGGGAACCCCGAGCAGCTCGCGCCCGTGCTCATGAACGACCTCGAGGGGTCCGCGATCGATCTGCGCCCCGAGCTCGAGGAGATCATCGTCGAGGGTCGCCATCTCGGCGCGCTCGCCGGGATCGTGTCGGGCTCCGGACCCACCATCGCCTTCCTCGCCGCCGACCACGAGAGCGCCATCGATCTCGCCGTAGGACTCACCGCGACCGGAGTCGTCACCGATACCTATCGGGCCACCGGGCCGGTGCCGGGGGCCACCATCCGCGGTGTGCCCCGCGTCGACTGACAGGTCCCTCCGGTGTCCGCCGCCGACCCGCTGCTCCGCCCCGATTCAGCCCCCGACCAGAGAGAATCATGCCCAGCCGTATCAATCTCGAGCGCGTCTCGCTGACCTTCGGCCTCGACCCGGTCCTGCACGAGGTCTCCCTCGGCGTCAGCGGCGGGGACAGGGTCGGGATCGTGGGTCGCAACGGCGGCGGCAAGTCGACCCTGCTGTCCGTGCTGGCCGGGTCCCGGGAGCCGGACTCCGGGCGGGTCTCGCGGACGGGCAGCACGACGATCGGGTCGGTGAGTCAGACCGACGACCTCGTCGCCGGTGCCTCCGTCAGGACGAACGTCTTCGGCGACCGGGCCGAGCACGACTGGGCTGGTGATCCGGCGATCCGCGATGTCGTCACCGGGCTTCTCGGCCGGGTGGGTGGGGGCGCCGTCGATCTCGATGCACCGGTGTCATCGATGTCGGGCGGGGAGCGCCGCCGGGTCGCGTTGGCCCGCGAGCTGGTCCGCGCCCCGGACGTCCTGCTCCTGGACGAGCCGACCAACCACCTGGACGTCGAGGGCGTCGCGTGGCTCGCCGACCACCTCGTCACACGGTATGCGCGCCCGGACAACGCCGTCGTCGTCATCACCCACGACCGGTGGTTCCTCGACGCCGTCGCCACCCGTACCTGGGAGGTCGTGAGCGGCACCGTCACCCCCTTCGAGGGCGGCTACGCCGCCTATGTCCTCGCCAAGGCCGAGCGTGAGCGGATGGCCGCCGTGGTCGCCGAGCGGCGCAACAATCTTCTGCGCAAGGAGCTGGCCTGGCTGCGTCGCGGCCCGCCGGCACGCACGAGCAAGCCGAAGTTCCGGATCGACGCCGCTAACGCCCTCATCGCGGATGAGCCTCCGCCGCGAAACGACGTCGAGCTGCTCGGGTTCGCGACGGCGCGCCTCGGCAAGGACGTCGTCGACCTGCACGACGCCAGTGTCACCGTGCCGATGGAGGTGGGCGCCGAGGACGGTGGCGAGCGGGTCCTCCTCGATCGGGTGACCTGGCAGCTCGCGCCCGGAGAGCGGATCGGGATCGTCGGCGTCAACGGCGCCGGTAAGTCCACTCTGCTCCGGGTCATCGCCGGGGAGCAGCCGCTCGACAGCGGCAAGCGCAAGCAGGGCGTCACCGTCGTCATCGGGCACCTCACCCAGGATGTCTCCGATCTCGACCGGTTCCGTGACTGGCGGGTCATCGAGGCCGTCGAGGACGTGCGCTCGTATGTTCGTCTCGGGCCCAAGGAACTCAGTGCCTCGCAGGTCGCCCAGCGGCTCGGATTCACCGGCCCGGCGCAGCAGACCAGGGTCAGAGACCTCTCCGGGGGAGAACGACGCAGGCTCCAGCTCACCAGGATCCTCATGGCCGAGCCAAACCTGCTCCTCCTCGACGAGCCGACGAACGACCTCGACATCGAGACCCTGACGTCCCTCGAGGATGTCCTCGACGGCTGGGCCGGGACCCTCCTCGTCGTCTCGCACGACAGATACCTCCTCGAGCGGGTCTGTGACCGGCAGGTCGCCCTCCTCGGCGACGGGAAGGTCCGCGACCTGCCCGGCGGGGTCGAGGAGTACCTTCGCCTGCGTCAGCAGGCGGCCGACGCTGCGGACCCGGTCACCATCGCGGCGGGAGGCTCTCCGCGAGGGTCCGCGGCGCATACCCCATCCGCAGCGGTGAGTGCCGCCGAGGTGCGGGAAGCACGCAAGGTCATGGCGCGCGTCGAGAAGCAGCTGTCCCGGCTCAGCGAGCGGGAGACGCGGGTGCACGATGCGATGGCGGAGGCAGCGGCGGACCATGCCCGCGTGCTGGAGCTGAACCGCGAGCTGCGCGAGATCGTCGACGAGAGAGAGGTTCTCGAGCTGGAGTGGCTCGAGGCGGCCGAGACTGTCGGCTAGCGGTAGTCCCGCGCGGAGCGGTCGGTCGAGGCGAGCAGCAGCCGTCGCAACGCGTCCGGGAGTCCGACGCGGTCCCGTTCGTTGAGGGTCGCCACGAGCTCGTGCTCGAGGTCGAGGAGGCTGCTCATCGCCGCGTCAACGGCGTCGCGACCGGTGTCCGTGAGCTGGACGAGCACGCCGCGGCGGTCCCTGGGGTCGGGACGGCGACGGACGAGGTCCCGTCCGATGAGGCGGTCGACGCGGGTGGTCATCGTCCCGCTCGTCACGAGGGTCTCGGCGACGAGCTGTCCGGGGGAGAGCTCATACGGCGAGCCGGCGCGGCGCAGCGCGGCGAGGACGTCGAACTCCCAGCTGTCGAGGCCGTGGGCGGCGAAGGCAGCATCTCGCAGGCGGGCCTGCTGCTTGGCCAGGCGGGCGATCCGGGAGAGGACCTGGAGGGGCTCGACGTCGAGGTCGGGACGCTCGCGCTGCCAGGCAGCGACGATCCGGTCGACGTCATCCTCCCCGGGGGCAGGGGCGCGCGGGTCCGCTGACATAGAGACAAGTCTAGCGCCCATCAAGTTTCTTGATATCAAGATACCTCGTCGGCCTGAGGGGCGCTGCGCTGACGGACACGAGGTGGGATCCGGCGCAGTACGCGCGGTTCGGCGACGAACGCTCCCGACCCTTTCGCGACCTCGTGGCCCGGATCGGGGCGACGGACCCCGGGAGAGGCTGCGCGAGGCATACTCCCGCGGCGTTGCCGGCGTCGTCCTGCCGTTCCGGCGGACCTTCGCCGTCGCCGCCGGACGGTGTCCTGGTCCCGCGAGGGCTCAGGCGTTGCCCTCGAACATCGAGGTGACTGAGCCGTCCTCGAACACCTCGCGCACCGCGCGCGAGATGAGCGGTGCGATGGAGAGCGTGGTCAGGCCGTCGAACTGCATCTCGGGGGCGATCGGGAGAGTGTTCGTGACGATGACCTCCTGCGCTGCGCACGCTTCGAGCCGCTCCTTGGCCGGGCCGGAGAGGATCGCGTGGGTGGCGGCGATGACGACGCCCGCCGCACCGTCCTTCATGAGCGCGTCCGCGGCCTTGGTGATCGTGCCACCGGTGTCGATCATGTCGTCGACGAGCACACAGAGCCGTCCCTGGACCTCACCGACGACGCGGTTGGCGGCCGACTCGTTCGGCCGGTCGATGTCGCGGGTCTTGTGGATGAAGGCCAGCGGCGCCCCGCCGAGCCGACGGGACCACTGCTCGGCGACCTTGATCCGGCCCGCGTCGGGGGAGACGACGGCGAGGTTCTCGGTGCCGTACTTCGCCTGGACGTAGTCGGTGAGGATCGGCAGAGCCATGAGGTGGTCGACAGGACCGTCGAAGAAACCCTGGATCTGGGCGGTGTGCAGGTCGACGGCCATGAGCCGGTCCGCTCCGGCGACGGCGATGAGGTCGGCGATGAGCCGAGCGGAGATCGGCTCACGCCCGCGGTGCTTCTTGTCCTGGCGGGCGTAGCCGTAGAAGGGCAGCACGACGGTGATCCGCTTGGCCGAGGCCCGCTTGAGCGCGTCGATCATGAGCAGGTGCTCCATGATCGACTCGTTGATCGGCGCGGTGTGGCTCTGGATGACGAAGGCGTCACATCCGCGCACCGACTCTTCGTAGCGGACATAGATCTCGCCGTTGGCGAAGTCATAGGCCGACGTCGGCACCAGCTCGGTCCCGAGGTCAGCGGCGACCTCCTGGGCGAGCCCGGGGTGGGCGCGCCCGGAGAAGACCATGAGGTTCTTCTTGGTCTTCTTCCGGATCCCGTGCCGCGAGTGCTTGTCCTTGCTCACGATGACTGGTTGCCTTCCGTTGTCGAGTCGCCTTCTGCATCAACAGAATTCGATTGATCGGTATGCGCGGAGTCCCCTCGCGCAGCCCGCGCGGCCTCCGCGGCGGCGGCTGACTTTGTCCCGGCCCTCGAGCGTGCCACCCAGCCGTCGATGTTGCGCTGGTGACCGCGAGCCACGGCGATCTGGCCCGGCTCGACATCGTGGGTCAGGGCCGATCCGGCGCCGACGTAGGCGCCGTCGCCGATGTTGACCGGGGCGACAAGAACAGAGTCGGAGCCGACGAAGGAGTGCTTCCCGACGGTTGTGTGGTGCTTGGCGACCCCGTCGTAGTTGGCGAAGATCGTGCCCGCTCCGATGTTGGCGCCCTCACCGATCGTCGCGTCTCCGCAGTAGGTGAGGTGGGGGACCTTGGCGCCCTCGCCGATGTTCGCGTTCTTGGTCTCGACGAAGCCGCCGATCTTGCCCTTGGCGCCGAGGACGGTGCCGGGGCGCAGGTAGGAGTAGGGGCCGACTGTCGCCTCGGCGCCGATCTTGGCGTGGTGGACCTCGGCCCGCACGATCGAGGCGGCGTCGGCGACCTCGCTGTGCGCGATCGTCACCTCGGGGCCGAGGGTGCAGCCGGAGCCGATGGTCGTGGCCCCGAGCAGCTGGGTGCCGGGCAGGATCGTCGTGTCCTGGCCGATGCTCACGTCGACGTCGATCCACGTCGAGGCCGGGTCGACGATCGTCACCCCGGCACGCATGTGCGTCTCACAGACGCGCTGGTTGAGCACTCGGCCGAGGCTCGCGAGCTGAACGCGGTCGTTGACTCCCTCGGTCTGCCAGAGGTCCTCGACGACATGGGCGTCGACCTTGAGGCCCTCGCTGCGGGCGATGCTCACCACGTCGGTGAGGTACTTCTCGCCCTGGGCGTTCTGGTCCGTCACCTGCTCGAGAGCGCTGCGCAGGACGGCGGCGTCGAAGGCATAGATGCCGGCGTTGATCTCGTCGATCTCACGCTGCTCGTCGGTGGCGTCCTTGTGCTCGACGATCGCCTCGACGGAGCCGTCGCGGTCCCGCACGACCCGGCCGTAGCCGAACGGGTTCGGTACCCGTGCGCTGACGAGGGTGATCGCGCTGCCGGACTCTGCGTGCTTGGTGGTCAGCTCGACGAGGGTCTGGCCGGTGAGGAGCGGTACGTCTCCGGAGGTGACGAGGACCGTGCCCTCGAGATCAGCGGGCAGGGAGGCGAGACCGCACTCGACGGCGCGGCCGGTGCCCTTGATCTCGTCCTGATCGGCGAAGAGGAGGCCAGTGTCGAGTATCTGGCACTGCTCGACCACCCGGTCGCGCTGGTGGCGGACGACGACGGCGACGAACTCGGATTCGGTGTGGCGGGCGGCGCGGATAGCATGACCGACGAGCGCGAGACCGCCGATGGGATGGAGGACCTTGGGGAGGTCTGACTTCATGCGGGTGCCCTCACCAGCGGCGAGGATCACGACAGCGGCGGGACGAGTCGCGTTCACGCGTTAGTTCTCCGTACGAATGGGAGGCGTACTGACCTGTTCACTGTACCCGCGCTGTCCGGGGGCGGATCGCGCCCCCGCGTGACAGGAGGGCTTGCCCGGGTGGGGGTCTGGCCCGTGTCGAAACGGGGTCAGACGGTGTGAGGGAGTGGTTGGACAGGGCATGAGCCGTCCGACGAGTGAGCCGGGTTCGGGCCTCAAAAGGATGTTTGGCACAGTGTTGGCATGCAGCACGACGCACTCCACCCCAGCTTCCGCGAACCCTTCGAGGTCGTTCTCCGGCGCAATCCGGGGGAGAAGGAGTTCCAGCAGGCGGTGTATGAGGTCATGCAGAGCCTGGCGCCGATCGAGGGCCGCCGGCCGGAGTTCAGCCAGTGGTCGATCCTCAAGCGGATGATCGAGCCGGAGCGGCAGATCATCTTCCGCGTCCCGTGGGTCGACGACCAGGGCAAGGTGCACGTCAACCGGGGTTTCCGGGTCGAGTTCTCCTCGGCTCTGGGTCCCTACAAGGGCGGCCTGCGATTCCACCCCAGCGTCAACCTGTCGATCATCAAGTTCCTCGGCTTCGAGCAGCTCTTCAAGAATGCCCTCACCGGCATGCCCATCGGCGGCGGCAAGGGTGGATCGGACTTCGACCCCAAGGGCAGGAGCGACGGCGAGATCATGCGGTTCTGTCAGTCGTTCATGACTGAGCTGCACCGTCACCTGGGGGAGTACACCGACGTCCCGGCCGGCGACATCGGTGTCGGTGGCCGCGAGCTCGGCTACCTGTTCGGTCAGTACAAGCGCATCACGAACCGGTACGAGTCCGGCGTCCTCACCGGCAAGGGGCCATCCTGGGGAGGATCGCTCGTACGCACCGAGGCGACCGGCTACGGCACCGCGTTCTTCACTCAGGAGATGCTCAAGACCCGCAACCAGGACCTCGAGGGCAAGAACGTCGTCGTCTCCGGGTCGGGCAACGTCGCTGTCTATGCCATCGAGAAGGTCCACCAGCTCGGTGGCACCGTCATCGCCTGTTCGGACAGTGGTGGCTATGTCGTCGACGAGGACGGGCTTGACCTCGACCTGCTCAAGGAGATCAAGGAGGTCCGCCGCGGTCGGCTCACGGAGTACGCCGAGGAGAAGGGCGGCTCGGTGCGCCACATCTCAGACGGCTCGATCTGGGACGTCCCGTGCGATATCGCTCTGCCCTGCGCGACCCAGAACGAGCTCGACGACAACGCCGCCACGACGCTCGTGAAGAACGGCGTCGAGGTCGTCGCCGAGGGCGCCAACATGCCGTGCACCCCGAAGGCCGTCGCGGTGTTCCAGTCCGCCGACCTGCTCTTCGGCCCGGGGAAGGCCGCCAACGCCGGTGGGGTCGCCACCTCGGCCCTGGAGATGCAGCAGAACGCCTCCCGCGACACGTGGACCTTCGAGAAGACCGAGGCCCGCCTCGAGGAGATCATGCGGGCCATCCACCGTCGCTGCCTGCGCACGGCCGAGGAGTACGGCGACCCCGGCAACTACGTCATGGGCGCCAACCTCGGCGGCTACATCAAGGTCGCCAACGCCATGGTGGCCATGGGGGTCATCTGACCTCGCTGGACTACCCTTGTGGGTCGAGCCGTGTTCCCGTGCCTTCTGAGGTGGCGTGCCGCGCCTCGTTCCCCGGTTGGTCTGCTGGTAGGGCCCGCCTGACTTTGAATCAGGATTAGCGACGTAGGTTCGATTCCTACCCGGGGAGCCCTCCAGCATGGCGGGTGGAGTCGGGGTGACCCTGACGACCTGAAGTCCACCCACGAACCGGGGACGCCGTTTCGCTGCTATCTGGAAGACGTGGTGGAGTGGGACTTGCCCCGTCAATGCAAGATAGAGGTATGACACGCGCGCCCAACTCCACGCCTGCGGCGGCCGCGCGGGCCCGGATGACGGGGAAGCAGCGCCGCGAGCAGCTCGTCCTCATCGGTCGACGGCTGTTCGCCCGGAAGGGCTTCGAGGGGACCTCGGTCGAGGAGATCGCCGCGGCGGCAGGGGTGTCCAAGCCGGTCATCTACGAGCACTTCGGCGGCAAGGAAGGTCTCTATGCGGTCGTTGTCGACCGGGAGATCGATGCGCTGCTCTCGACGATCACGGCGACCCTGACCTCGGTGGGCACGTCCCGGCAGATCATCGAGCGGGCGGCGCTGGCACTGCTCGACTACATCGAGGGATCGGCGGATGGCTTCCGGATCCTCGTGCGCGACAGCCCGCCCGGGCAGTCCACCGGAACGTTTGCGAGCCTGATGTCTGACATCGCGAGCCAGGTCGAGCACATCCTCGTAGCGGCGTTCAAGCGGCACGGACTCGATCCGAAGGCTGCGCCCATGTATGCGCAGATGCTCGTCGGCATGATCGCCATGACGGGCCAGTGGTGGCTGGACTCGCGCAAGTTCAAGAAGCACGAGGTCGCCGCCCATGTCGTCAACCTCGCGTGGAACGGCCTGACCGAGCTCGAGCGTCGGCCGACCCTCTCGGAGGCGGTTCAGGAGGAGGGCTGAGCCGCTGGACGGGCGCTCGGTCGTCGGGTTCTCGGCTGCCGCTCCGTGGACTGACGGGCGTCGGCCTGACGCGCCCGGTAGGCGGCGACGTTGGCATTGTTGCCGCACGTCCCGTCGCAGAACTTGCGGGAGCGGTTTCGGGAGAGGTCGACGAGGACATCGTCGCAGTCCTGCGCCGCGCAGACCTTGAGCCGGTCCAGCTCGTCGGCGCGGATGACATCGACCATGGCCATCGCCGTGTCGACGGCCAGGCGGGTCGCGAGCGGGGCGTTCGAGGGTGTGGCGTGTACGTGCCAGCCGAGGGGCTCGTGGTTGACGAGCTGGGGCCGGGCATCGCCGTCGCGGAGCAGGTCGTTGGTGATGAGGACCGCCTGATCGAGGTCGGCGTCCCAGTACTCGCGGAGCCGTGACCGGACCCGGCGCACGGTCTCGAGCTCGTCCTCGGTCCCGGGGAGGTCTCCGGTCCAGTCCCACTCGAGGAGCTGCTCGACGAGCTCGGCGACCGAGGTTAGGCCCTCGCCGTGAGCGGCCGTGGGGCGGGTGTTGACCAGCACGGCGGCGTACTGGAGCGCGTCGGCAGTGTCACGGGTGAAACTCACTTTGACTCCTGACGGAAGCAGGCAGTACTGTCGTGAGCGTAAGCATACTTTGCTCCTGACACTCCTGCCCTCGGTACCCGTGGGTGAGCATCCGGCGGAGCTCGAGAAGGGACAGGGTCCGACATGGTCGAGGCGATGCGCCGGCAGTTCGGGACAGGCCTGGTCATGGCGCTGCTGGCAGCAGCGGCGTTCGGTACGTCAGGGCCGTTCGCGAAGTCGCTCATTGAGGAGGGCTGGTCCCCCCCGCTTGTCGTCTTCGTGCGCATGCTCGGGGCGGCACTGGTCCTCGCGCCGTTCGCCTATCGCGCCCTCGTCGCCCATCGGCATGACATCGCCCGGCACTGGCCGCTCGTCGTCGCCTACGGGCTCCTGGCCGTCGGTCTGGCACAGCTCGGCTTCTTCCAGGCCGTCGAGCGCCTCCCGGTCGGGGTCGCGCTCCTGCTCGAGTTCCTCGGCGTCGTCATCGTCGTGCTCGTCATGTGGGTTATCACTCGCGTCGTGCCGCACCGGCTCACGTTCCTGGGAATCGCTCTGGCCATCGCCGGCCTCGTCCTCATCCTCGATGTCGTCGGTGCGGCCAGGCCGGACCTCGTCGGCGTCGCCTGGGGGCTCATCGCAGCCTTAGGCCTCGCCGGGCACTTCGTCATCGCCGGCCGACCCAACCCGCTCCCGCCGATCGCCTTCGCCTGTCTCGGCCTCCTCGTCGGAGCCGGCGCGCTGGCGGTGCTCGGGGTCACTGGTGTCCTCGACATGCGGGTGGGCGCAGGGGAAGTGGACCTTCTCGGCCATGACGTGCCAAGCTGGGTGTCGCTCGCGGAACTCGTCCTTGTCGCGGCGGCACTCGCATACGTCCTCGGCATCCTCGCCGCCCGCCAGCTCGGGTCGACGATGGCGTCCTTCGTCGGACTCACCGAGGTGCTCTTCGCGATCCTCTTCGCGTGGCTCCTGCTCGGCGAGCTGCCCCGTGCGGTCCAGCTGGTCGGTGGCGCGCTCATCCTCGGCGGTGTTATCGCAGTCCGGCTCGGGGAGCGGGCGCGGGAGCTCGCCGACCCGTCCCAGGACACCGTGGAGGACCTCTTCGAGCACGCCGAGACCCCAGCGCCGTGAGCGACGCGGCTCCTCGCTGACCGGGTGGAGGTGTGGAGCGTCGCTGCAGTGTCGTGTGGCACCTCCACCGGGCCTGGGAAGGGCTGCCCGGGGTGACGCGCTGACCGGGTGGAGGTGTGGAGCGTCGCTGCAGTGTCGTGTGGCACCTCCACCGGGCCTGGGAAGGGCTGCCCGGGGTGACGCGCTGACC
>JAAYSB010000203.1 GCA_012518475.1 Intrasporangiaceae bacterium
CCTTGCTCAGCCAGATCGTCGCGTAGAGGTTCGTCCGGATCACCCGGTCGACCTCGACCGGGTCGAGACCGGCGAGTCCTTCCTTGCCCTTCGCCCAGTGGTAGCCGGCGTTGTTCACGAGGATGTCGAGACCCCCGAGGCCGGAGACGGCATCGTCGACGGCCGTCTCGCACGCCTCCCGGGAGGTGAGGTCGCACGGGACGAGGACTGCGGTGCGGCCGGCGTCCTCGATGAGCTGCTTCGTGGCCTCGGCGTCCTCCTGCTCGACCTCGAGATAGCCGATGGCGACATCCGCTCCCTCCCGGGCATACGCGATGGCGACAGCGCGGCCGATGCCGGAGTCACCACCGGTGATGAAGGCCTTGAGGCCCTCGAGCCGCCCGTTGCCCTCCCAGGTGTCCTCACCGTGGTCCGGCACGGGCTCCATGACCTGCGTCAGGCCGGGCGGATCCTGCTCCTTGGCGGGGAAGCCGCCCTTCTCGTCACTGATCTTGGCTTCGGCGGTCTTGACGACATGTGGGGTCTGCATGTCTCACGACACTACGGGTGTGTGCAGCCCTGACACCTCACCCCGACGGCGGTGACCAGCCGGAACGGGAGTCCCACGAGACCGCATCGGTGTGTGCCCGACGGAACCAGGGCTCCTTGGCTGCCGCGTAGTCGGTCGTCCGGGTCACCCGGGAGGCGAGGTCGCGCTTGAACTGGGCATAGCGCTCGCGGGCCTCGTCGTCAGCACGCATCCAGTCCCGGAACCGGAGCGACCAGACCCAGCCCTCGCTGCCGTGCTCCCGGACATGGATGTGAACGACTCTGCCCGGGTCGGCGTTGCCGTGCACGCGCTTGGGCCACTCCTTGCCGTCGGCGCCGCTGTCCCATCAGTGGCCCGCAGCCCGCGGGAAGCCGGCGGCCGCCATCGCCTCGACGAACGTCGGTCGGTCGGCGTCGTGCAGGTCGTGGACACCGATCTGGATGTCGATGACGTCCTTGGCGAGGAGTCCCGGGACGGCCGTCGAGCCGACGTGGTCGATGCTCACCCCACGCTCCCCGAGCGCCGCCCGCAGCCGGGCGATGAGCCGCTCGCCGGCCTGTGGCCAGGTCGGGTCCCACTCGCGGAGCACCTCATCGATCTTCTCGCTGCGGCGGGTGACGATGCCGGTGATGAGCTGGCGCTCGAACGGGACGAGGCGTTCCTCCCAGAGCCTGTCGACGGCCTGGACCAGTTCCTCCTGCGTGCCGGTGTTGGGCAGGATGACGTCCGCCGCCGCATACCGCTGCTCGTCACTGGCCTGGGCGGCGATCCGGGCTCGGGCGTCCTTCTCGTCCATCCCCCGGAGCTCGACAAGACGACGGAGCCGCTCCTCCGCGGGAGTGTCGACGAGGACGACGAGGTGATAGTCCGCGGACAGCTCCTTCTCGACGATCAGCGGCATGTCGTGGACGGCGATCCCGCGTCGTCGCGCCGAGGCCATCCGCGTGGCGGTCAGCTCCCAGATGGCGGGGTGGGTGATCGCCTCGAGATCCGCGAGGGCGTCCTTGTCGGAGAAGACGATCCGGCCCAGCCCAGGACGGTCGAGGGTGCCGTCCGGGAGGAGCACTGCGGCACCGAAGCGCTCGGCGATCGCCCGCAGTGCCGGCGTCCCCGGCTCGACCACCTCACGCGCGATCTGGTCGGCGTCGACGACCGTGGCGCCGAGCTCCTCCAGACGCCGCGCCACCGTCGACTTGCCCGATCCGATTCCGCCGGTCAGCCCTACTCTCAGCATGACTCAACCGTAGTCGTCGCCGAGATATCCACGCAGTAGGTCGGGTGGGCCGTCATGCCCGGCCTGGCCTGCCCCCCACGGTCCGACGTCCGCAGCCGCGTCACCGTCGACCGGACCTTCGAGCCCTACTCAGCGCGGCATACCGCCTGTGCAGCGGTCACCGCAGACCTGCCGAGGCTGTATGCGGGGAGAAGCGGGTCCTTCGCCGCGGCTCTCGCGGCTGAGACGCCGATGGCCGGCCCCGTTCGGGACCGGCCATCGGTGGTGGCGACTGACGAGAGGTCAGTTGCCGGTGAGCTTCTCGCGGAGCGCGGCAAGAGCCTCGTCGGAGGCCAGGGTGCCACCGGCGGCCGGAGCCGAC
>JAAYSB010000204.1 GCA_012518475.1 Intrasporangiaceae bacterium
CGGAACGCCACCCTCGCCTCTCCCGGAACGTCCCGTCCCGAAGGCGTTCCTAGGTGGCGTCGGTGTCAAACGGCGTCGGGCGGCCCGGGTCATAGCTGTGCGCCGGGATCGCCGGGGGGTCCTGGGTCTCGGCGACGGCCGCAGCCGCGGCACCGGTGGCCGCCGGCTTGCCGAGATCCTTGACCCCGGCCGTTGCCTCCTCGAGGGGCTCGATGAGGGCCTGACGGACGATCCGGCGCGGGTCGTACTGCCGCGGGTCGTACTGGCGCCAGTCGAGATCCTTGTACTCAGGCCCGAGCTGCTCCTTGAGCTGGCCCTTGGCGCCTTCGGCCATGACACGTACCTGCCGGATCCCGCGAGCCAGCTTGGCGGCGTACTCGGGCATCCGGTTGGGGCCGAGCACGACAATGGCGAGGAACACCAGCGCGAACAGCTCCATGCCACCAACGCCGAACACGGCTCAGACCTCGATTCCCAGGGACACCTCGATCACACTACGACGGACACAGCGAGACAACCTCACTGGTCGATGGTGCGACCTTGCAGAGTCATTGTGACATTGAGTGTGGCAGAACCTCGCTGGACGGTGAGCTGGACCGTATCACCGACGTTCTTGGCACGGATGGCCACGACGAGCTCGTCAGGGTTGGTCATCGGGCGGCCCTCGAACTCGAGGATCACGTCGCCAGGACGCAGCCCCGCCTCGTCGGCGGGACCACCCGGGACGATCGGGTCCTGGTCGGTCTGGCCGTTGTCCTCGCTGAGGATCTTCACACCCTCACCCTGGTACTGACGGTCGAGGAGGACGCCGATGATCGGGTGCTCGGCCTTCCCCGTCCTGATGAGCTGCTCGACAGTCTTGCTCACCTGGTCACTCGGGATGGCAAAGCCGACACCGATGTTGCCTGCCGGCCCGCTGAACGAGGGTGTCGTGGCGATAGCACTGTTCACGCCGATGACCTGGCCGGACATGTTCAGGAGTGGACCACCGCTGTTGCCAGGGTTGATCGCGGCGTCGGTCTGGATCGCGTTGATGAAGGTCTGGCCGCCCTGCCCGGGACTGACCGGGCGGTTCAGGGCACTGATGATCCCCGCTGTGACAGTGGAGTCGAGACCGAGCGGGGCGCCCATGGCGATGACCTGGTCCCCGACCCGGACGTCGGCTGAGGTTCCGATGGGCAGCGGGTCGAGCCGGACACCGTCGACCTTCAGAACGGCCAGGTCATAGGACTCGTCACGACCGACGAGGCTGGCGTCGTGGCGATGCCCGTCCGAGGTCTGGACGACGATCGATCCCGAGGACGCGGCCTGCTCGATGACGTGGTTGTTCGTGACGACGTGTCCCTGGTCGTCGAAGGCCCACCCCGAGCCCGACGCCTGCCCGCCCGAGGACGCGACGAGGATCGTGACGACGCTCGGGAGGGCATTGGCGGAGATGTTCGCGATCGACCCGGCAGGGCGGTCAGCAGCCCCCTCAGCCGGAGGCGGTGCCGGGGACGGAGCGGTGTAGCCGTTGGGTCCGAAGTCGAGATAGTCGTTGGCGCCGAGCCACCCACCCGTGACCCCACCGATGCCCCCGGCGAGGACCGCGGTGACTCCGGCGGTCGCGAGCAGGGCACCCCATCCGGGCCCCTTCCGGCGCTCCCGCGCAGGTCGCGGCTGTGCATAGGCCGGCACTGCCACCGGAGCCGCCGCGACGGGATGTGGCTCGTAGCTCCAGACCGGCGCCAGCGGCTGGGTGTGCCCCGGATCGGGTGCGTGTGATGCCTCTGGGGTGGGGATCTCCTCGGTCCACTCCTCGTGGCTCCGGTCCTGCTGCGCCCAGGGGTCCGGCTGGTCCGCGGGGGCGACGGGCCCGCCCGGGTGCTGGTGACCGTCGTCGAATACCGGCCCGGACACCGGACCGCGGGCAGCGGGGTCGGGCTCGTGCAACGGGTCGCCGTTCGGTGTCGTCATGGAGGTCCTTCTCGACGGGAGACAGTCAGGGGCAGCGCTGGCGGTGCGGGGCTCCTGCATCGGCAGGATGCCCACTGGATCGTCAGCTCTCAGGATAGGCCGACAGCGACCTGGGGGATGGGTCTGGAGTGCCGTCCGGACCGGCCGCTGTCCACATCCTGGCGAGGTGCCCGGTGGGCGAGGGCGGTCCGCAGCTGGGCACGACCGCGGTGGATCCGTGAGCGGACCGTGCCGAGCTTGATGTCGAGGACCTCGGCGACCTCCTCGTAGGTCAGCCCCTCGATGTCGCAGAGCACCACCGCGGCTCGGAAGTGGGGCGCCAGGGCCCCCAACGCCTCCTGGATGTCCGCGTCCAGGTGGGTGTCCGCATACACCTGCTCGGGACTGGGCGAGCGGCCGGGAAGTCGGGCGGCCCACTCGTCGGTGAGCGCGTCGAAGCGGATCCGCTGCTTGCGGCGCATCTTGTCGAGGAAGACGTTCGTCGTGATCCGGTGCAGCCATCCCTCGAAGGTGCCCGGGCGATAGGTGTGGAGCGAGCGGAACACCCGGATGAAGACATCGTGGGTCAGGTCCTCGGCGTCGTGGACGTTGCCGGTGAGACGGTAGGCCAACCGGTACACACGCGCCGAGTGCTCCTGAACGATCTCGTCCCAGGTCGGCGGGGTCCAGGTCTCAGTCATCGTCGCTCTCGTCTCACTCGGTTCACTGGCTGCCGGACGGCTCGCCGCCGGCCGGCAAGGCCAGTCTTATGTCCCAACCTGGGATTTCTCTGGGAGAGGCGACCGGGTGTCCTGGCCCTCGGACCAGCACCCATCGGGCCGGAATCCGGCGTGGCTGGGCTACGCAGCACGATCGTCGGGAACTAGGGTGGCACTCATGACGTCGATCAAACCCGCCAGCTGGAGCTATGCCGAGGAGTTCGTTCCCGAGAGCGAGATCCACGAGAAGGCACGCCTCCGCGGTGAGGCGATGGGTGCCTCAGCAGTCGGCGCGGGCACAGGTCCAGCGCTGCGCATGCTTGCCGCAGCGACCCAGGCCATGTCCGTCTGCGAGATCGGCACCGGCGCCGGTTCCTCCGGGCTCTGGCTGCTCGAGGGCATGCCCGACGGCGGCGTACTCACGACAATCGACCTTGAGACCGAGCACCAGCGGGCTGCCAAGGACGCCTTCGCCGAGGCCGGGATCCCCCACCAGCGCACCCGCGTCATCGCCGGGCGGGCTCTCGACGTGCTGCCGCGGATGACCGACGGGGCCTACGACCTGGTCCTCATCGATGCCGACAAGTCCGAGTACCCCGCCTACACCGAGCACGCCCTGCGCCTGCTGCGCAAGGGCGGCGTGCTCGTGCTCGACAACATGCTCTGGCACGACCAGGTCGCCGATCCCGCCGCCCGGGACGACAAGACCGTCACGCTGCGCGACCTCGGCAAGAGTCTGCGCGACAGGGAGGACCTCCTCGTGTCGCTGCTGCCCGTCGGGGACGGCCTTCTCGTTGCCGTCAAGCAGTAGCACTCACGCAGGCACTGTCACGAGCACCGTCAGGCGATAGCAGACGCCGGGCCGGCACCGCGCCGGAAGCCTGCGGGCCCCTCGGCGATCGCGACGACCTCGAAGTCCTCGATCGCGGCCGGCGAGGATCCCACGAGCTGGGAGACCGGCGACTCTGCGGCACCCTCCTCGAAGGTGGCGCGGAAGTCGTCCCGGTCGCGCACGGTGTCGAAGACGTAGGTCCCCTCGAACCACTCCCCCTCGCGCATCCGCCACGTCTTGAAGGCGAGTCCGTCAAGGAACATGAACTTCGCCATCGAGGTGCCTACGACATACTCGCGCAGCTGCTCGGCGATCTGGTCGGGGGCGTCGGCGAGCGACCACCGGACGGTCAGACCGAAGCCGGCGTTGAGCGACCCGTGATTGGCGGTCCCTGAGATCACTGCTGTCCTTCCAGCCACGCGAGCAGTGCCCGCGCGCCATATCCTGTGGCTCCCTTGGCGAGGATGCCCTTGTCGACGTCCGAACGCCCCGGGCCGGCGATGTCGAGGTGTGCCCACGGCACGTCCCCGACGAACGCCTCGAGGAACAGCGCTGCCGTGACGGCCCCGCCGCCCACACCCGGTGCGATGTGGTTGAGATCAGCGACTTCGCTGCTCAGCGCCTCACGGTAGTCATCGACGAGCGGCATCCGCCAGAACGTCTCACCGGTCGACTCACCGGCCCCCAGCAGACCCTCGACCACCTCGTCGGACGTGCCGAAGATCGCCGCCATGCTCCGGGCCAGGGCCAGCCGCGCCGCGCCGGTCAAGGTCGCGACGTCGACAAGGACGTCGGGCGACAGGTTCGCCACCGCATAGGCGATGGCGTCGGCGAGAACGAGCCTGCCCTCGGCGTCGGTGTTGCCGATCTCGACCGTGGTCCCGCCGTACTGGGTGATGACGTCAGAGGGACGGTACGACGAGCCGCTGACCTGGTTCTCAGCGAGGGCGAGCAGTCCGGTGACCCGGACCTGGACGCCGAGCGCACGACAGGCGCCGAGCACGGCGAGGACGACAGCCGAACCGAGCATGTCGGTCTTCATCGCCACCATGCCGTCACCGGGCTTGATGTTCAGACCGCCGGTGTCGAAGGTGATGCCCTTGCCGACGAGGACGATCCTGCGGGTGTCGTCCGTCGCACCGCGTGGGCTGTAGTCGAGCTGGACGAGCCGTGGCGGCGTTGCCGACCCACCACCGACGGCGACCAGACCGCCGAACCCTTCGGCGGCGAGCTCCTTGTCGTTCCACACCCGGACCGTCAGGCCACTACGTCGGGCCACCGCTCGCGCCTGGGTGACCATCCACGCAGGGTTCTTGATGTTCGACGGCGTCACTCCCAGCCCTCGGGCGATCACCGTCGCCCGGCAACGGATGAGGGAGCGTTCGAGCGCGACGGCGTCCACACCCACATCGATCCCCGCGAGGACATGGACGTGGCGCGACGGGCCACTCGGTCGGACCGGGCCGTTCGCCCGCCACGCCGGGGCGGTCCACGAACCGAGCGTCACGCCCTCGACGAGGGAGCCCTCCTCGCCGGCGCCGAAGGCGACGACGAGTGTCCTGACGTCACGGGTCAGCCGACCGACAGCGGCGCCGGCAGCACGGATGTCGTCGCTGGTTCCCGCGCCGATCCCGACGAGCACGACCCTGCCGAACACGCCGGAACCGGTGAGCGGAACGGTCGTGACGCTGCCCGCCGACGCGGAGGGGGTATGCGTGGTCACCACCTCCGCCGCGTCGAGTCCGAGCTCGCGCAGGGCGGCGCTCGCTCCAGCGCCGGCGACGCCCTCCTCCGGCTCACCGGCGTCGGCAGCCTGAACGCCGACAGCGAGGACCGGCGCGGCAGCCGGGGCGTCCTGGGCCGCACGGACGGTCGCGATATCGTCGATGACGGACCAGGTGGGAAGAGTGGGGTCGAGAAGGTTCTCGACGGTGCTGCGCTCGGGCAGCAGGCCGGTCAGGGATGGTCGTGGGCTCACCCGAGTGACCCTACCGCCGGATCGCCACCGACGCGGGGACGCACACGACCCCCGGACCACGGGTGGTCACGGGGGTCGTGTGAGTGGACTGCTGGAGGCTACTTGAGACCCTCACAGTTGTCGATGGCGTCTCCGAGAGCGCGCACCTCGTCCGGGGTCATCTCGACGACGAGTCGGCCACCACCCTCGAGCGGCATGCGCAGCACGATGCCGCGCCCCTCCTTCACGACCTCGAGGTCGCCATCGCCGGTCCTCGGCTTCATTGCCGCCATGAGCTCATTTCCCTTCGTCAGGCACTGGCCGGATATCGACGAGTGTCGTCGATCAAGGACTCCAACCCGGCCGCGTTGAGGTCCATTATCCCGCACGGCCACGGCGTGACGAAATCCCCGAGATGTTCTCGTGACAATCCGCAGGTGGCGGAGGACGGCAACAGTGCCGGACGGAATACGGTTGGTCCATGACCACCACCGAAGAGTCCACCGTCCTCATCACCCGCGACGGTGCGGTCTGCACCATCACGTTGAACCGCCCGGATGCGATGAACGCGCTCAACCTGCAGACCAAGGAGGCCCTCAAGTCCGCTGTGACCGAGGCGGCCGAGGACGAGGATGTGCGCTGCGTCGTTCTCACCGGAACCGGGCGGGCCTTCTGCGTGGGCCAGGACCTGCGCGAGCACGTGGCCGGCCTGGAGCAGGGCGCCGAGTTCCTGTCGACGACGGTCAGTGAGCACTACAACCCGGTCGCCACCGCGCTCGCGACGATGAACAAGCCGGTCGTCACTGCCATCAACGGCGTTGCGGCCGGTGCCGGCATGAGCCTGGCCCTGACCGGTGACGTGCGAATCATGGCCGAGGACGCGGGCATGAACTCCGCCTTCGCCGGCATCGCTCTGTCGTGCGACACCGGAGCCTCGTGGTGGCTGCCTCGCCTCGTCGGGCACGCCCGCGCCAAGGACCTCCTCTTCAACCCTCGGACCGTGCCTTCCGCCGAGTGCCTCGAGCTCGGTCTCGTCACCGAGGTCGTGCCCGGCGAGTCCCTCGCCGCGACCGCGGCGGAGGTGGCGCAGCGCCTCGCGGCCGGCCCGACGAAGGCCTACGGCGCGATCCGCCAGGCTGTCCTCGCCGCCGCAGCACTGCCCCTCCCTGAGGCGTTGGCGGTGGAGGAGTCATTCATGGCGAGCACCGGCGACTCCACGGATCACGAGGAGGCTGTGCGGGCCTTCCTCGCCAAGGAGAAGCCCACCTTCACCGGTCGTTAGTGCGGTCACGGCGGATAGTCGGAGGGCGGCACGAACACGAACAGCCCGAGCGTCCACCGGTACTGGAGCCAGACGAGAGCGAGCACGACGACACCGGCGAGGAGCGGCCACCATCGCGGCGGTCGACGCAGCCCGCCACCGATGAGCACGAGCGCGAGCGGGAACAGCGGCACGGCATAGCGGATCAGGCTCGTGCCGACATCGAGGACGGCAGCCAGATAGGCCGGATAGGCGACCATCCACAGCCGCAGCTCCGGAGGGAGCCGGGCTGCCCACGGGCCGGCCGTCGCCGCGACGAGGAACACCGCGAGCGCCCCGACAGCCAGTGCTGCGAGAACGCGCGGGGACTCGGCGTCCCGGAAGAGGAGGATCGCGGTGTTGTCGATCCAGGGCCGGAACGGGACGATCTCGCCGCCGGCGCGCCAGGCGGCCATGGTCTGCGGGTACCCGTCCGGAACCCCGGTACCGATGCCGACGATGGTCGCCCACATCAGCCCTGAGGCACCGGCGATCACCGTGGCGAGCAGCGGCGGGATGAGGTCACGGGGGTCGCGCTCCCTGCCCTGCCACCACCTGCGCGCCTCCCAGAGGAACACCAGCCCGACAACGAGCGCGAACGGCAGGGTGATCGGACGGGTGAGGCCGAGCACGAAGGCCAGGCCGGCGACCGCATACCAGCGCCGGTCCACGAGCGCGGTGAGCGCGGCGACGAGGACCAGGGTCGCGAGCGACTCGGTGTAGGCGACCTGCATCGTCGGCGCCGCCGGTTGCACGGCCCAGACACCCACAGCGGCCACGGCGAGGGGTGCCGGGGTGTACCGGGCGAAGAGCCTGGCCATGAGGACCGCCGCGCCGGCACCGGCAACGAGGGCGACGACCGTTCCGGCGAGCCGGAAGTCGACGCCCGGGATGATCATCAGGATGCGCGACAGGACCGGGAAGAGCGGATAGAAGGCCCACTGGTTCTGTCGGACAGTGCCGTCCTCGTGCAGAGGCAGCTCGCTGGGATAGCCATCCTCGGCGATCGCCCGGTACCAGGAGCCGTCCCAGAGCACCGACATATCGAGCAGGCCGACCTCGCCGTCCTCCCCCGTCCAGCGCGGATACGGCTCCTGCTGGCCCCGGGCGATGAGGAGATATCCCGTGCTCACACACCGGCTCAGGAGATAGACGACGAGCGCTGCCACGGAGACCCTGCCTGGGGACCACCCTCGTCCGGTCCTCATGACCCAGCCAGCATCCGCCGCAGCGCCCGCCCGAAGACGAGCCGGCCGGCGGCATCGAAGAGGGGACGGGTGAGCCGCGCGAGCGTGGCATGGGCCGGCACCACCTCCTCCGTCCAGGTGACGCGGGTCCCGCCACGGCGCAGCTGGTCCAGCGTGACGTCCGCCCAGCCGGCGAGCACCCGGCCGGTCTTCTCCACCCTGAACCGGGTGGGCGGCTCCCACACCGTGACGACCATCGGGTCGTCGAACCCGAGGGGGCCGAGCGATGTGCGGGGCGTGAACGTCCAGCCCTCGGTCGGCGGGTCGGGATCGGTTCTTGTCGTGGTCAGCGGCACTCCCTGTGCGTGCGCGGCGAAGTCGGTGAGTCTGGTCCAGACCTGTTCCACGGACTCGTGCGTGGTCGCGGCTACGACGAACACGCGGCCGTCACTCCGGTTCCCTGAGGGAAGCAGCCTCCACCTCGAGGTCGGCGATCCGCTGCCTCAGCAGCGCCAGAGCCTCGTCGACCTGATCCATTCGATAGCCGCGCAGAGCGGTGTCGAAGCGGAGCGCGTCGATGTCGGCCGGGCCGGCGGACTCGGACAGAGCGAGCCCAGGAGTGGTATGCGTCGGTTCGCTCATCCGGTCGAGCGGCAGCTTCCCGGCCAGCAGGCCGAGGAAGAGCACGATGACGAGCACCGCGACGGCGACAAGGAGAACCCAGACCACGTCGAGAACTCTAGGCGATCGGTGAGCCTCAGCCGCCGTTGCCGATCCGGTTTTCGCGCGCGGCGACGATGAAGTCGACCGCGTCCTGGACGTCGTCGGTGAGATAGAGCAGATCGAGGTCGTCGGCATGGATCATGCCCTCGGCGACGCACTTGTCGCGGAGCCAGGCGAGCAGACCCGCCCAGAACTGCGAGCCGATCAGAACGATCGGGAAGCGGGTGACCTTCCCGGTCTGCACCAGGGTGAGCGCCTCGAAGAGCTCATCGAGGGTGCCGAGTCCACCGGGGAGGACGATGAACCCCTGGGCGTACTTGAGGAACATCGTCTTGCGGACGAAGAAGTAGCGGAAGTTCACCCCGAGGTCGACGAACTCGTTGAGGCCCGACTCGCGGGGCAGCTCGATGCCGAGGCCGACCGAGAGTCCGTCCGCCTCCACCGCCCCCCTGTTCGCTGCTTCCATGGCGCCGGGGCCACCGCCGGTGATGACCGCATACCCGGACTCGACGAGGGCACGCCCGACGGCGACGCCGGCCTCATAGATCGGATTGCCGGGACCGGTGCGGGCCGAGCCGAAGACGCTCACCGCCGGGCCCAGCTCGGCCAGTGTCCCGAAGCCGTCGACGAACTCGCTCTGGATGCGCATGACCCGCCATGGGTCGGTGTGCAGCCAGTCCGCCGAGTCCTGGGTGTCGAGCAGCCGTTGGTCATGGGTGCTCGAGGGCACCTGGTCGCGTCGCTTGAGGACCGGGCCGGTGCGGTATCCGCGCGTCATGACAGCCAGCGTAGGAGAGCAGCCTCGCACTCGACGTACTCGCGGGTGGGGGCCCGCTCGTCATCCATGTGTGCGAGGTTGGGGTCTCCGGGACCGAAGTTCACTGCCGGCACACCCAT
The DNA here is from genome assembly GCA_012518475.1 of Intrasporangiaceae bacterium. Taxonomy (GTDB): domain Bacteria; phylum Actinomycetota; class Actinomycetes; order Actinomycetales; family Dermatophilaceae; genus F2B08. The sequence continues at coordinate 9,551 of JAAYSB010000204.1, forward strand.
CGCGGAGAAGCGGGCGACGTCGGTCCAGCCCTGCTTGGCCTCAACGGGGACGCCGAGCGCAGCGACGAACGCCTGGGCCGCGGGCAGGTGCAGTCCGGGTCTGGCGCCCGGAGCGTTGTCGACGACATCGACGTCGAATCCGGCGAACACCTCGCGCACGTGCTGCTCGGCCTCCTCGGCACTCAGGCTCGGCGCATAGCGGTAGTTGACCGTGACGACACACCGGTCCGGGATGACGTTGCCGGCGAGGCCACCGGAGATGATGACGGCGTTGAGCGCCTCCCGGAACTGAAGTCCGTCCACGGTGTGTGTGGCGGCCTCGTAGCCGACCAGACGGCGGAGCACCTCCTGCGCGTCGTGGATCGCGTTGTGCCCCTTCCAGGGTCGTGCGCTGTGGGCCGCGACTCCCTTGGTGCTGACCTCAGCACGCAGCGTGCCCTTGCAGCCGCCCTCGACCGCAGCACTCGTCGGCTCGAGGAGGACGGCGAAGTCGGCGTCGCTGATGAGGTCGGGTCGGTGCTGCTCGATGTGGAGCAGACCGTTGAACTCGCTGTCGATCTCCTCCCCCTCGTAGAACACGAAGGTGATGTCCCGGTTGGGCTCGACGAGCTGCTGGGCGATGCGCAGCTGGACGGCGACCCCGCCCTTCATGTCGACGGTGCCGCGTCCGAGGAGGATCTCCTCCTCGCCCTCACGGACCCGCCGGGTGGGCAGATTCGTGACCTCTCCGCTCCCCGCGTCGACCGTGAGCGGGACCGTGTCGATATGTCCGGCAAGTACCACCCGCTCCGCACGCCCGAGATCGGTGCGCGCGACGATCGTGTTGCCGAGTCGCGTCACGGTGACGTGCGAGAGGTCTCGCAGGGCGGCCTCGATCGCGTCGGCGAGCACGCTCTCGTCGAGGCTGACGGACGCGATGTCGCACACGGCTTCGGTGAGGCTGACGACGTCCTGCGACAGGTCGAGGACGGGAGTGGTTGCGGTGGCATCCGACATGTCGGCCAGCCTAGCCAGCACGGCGGGCGTGCTGACATCGAGGACGCCGCC
>JAAYSB010000205.1 GCA_012518475.1 Intrasporangiaceae bacterium
CCCGCCGGCGATGGCTGGAGCTGAGAGCGCCCTACGAGACCGCTCGCACCCGCATCCTCGTCGGCCTGGCCTTGCGCGAGCTGGGTGACGAGAAGACCGCGGAGATCGAGCTCGCCGCCGCCGAGCACGCGTTCGCCGAGGCCGGACTCGATCCCGGCCTCGCTATCGAGTCCGGACCCTCCGCCAAGTCGCCGGCCGGGCGTCGGGACGGCCTGAGCCCCGCGAGGTCGAGGTGCTGCGCCTGGTGTCCACGGGCTGCACCAACCGCGAGATCGCCGGGCGGCTGATCATCAGCGACAAGACCGTCGCTCGCCATCTGCACAACATCCTCACCAAGCTGGACCTGCCGAACCGCTCCGCGGCGACCGCATACGCCTATGAGCACGGCCTCGTCTGAGGTCGCCTGGCGGCGCACTACACACACCGGTGCATGAGGCGCACGACGTCGTATGCACCGGTTGGCCGATGCCCGGTCCTCACCACGGTCCATAGCGTCGAAGGTGACCGACCCGAGGCCGCATACCCGCCTCGCCCATCTGACAGACACGGAAGGTGCGTCATGGACCGCAACCGTCACCACGCAGTCGTCGGAGCCGGCTGGGCCGGACTCGTCCACGCCGTCCCGCTCGCCCAACGCTTCGAGCGGGTCACCCTGGTGGAGCGGGACCTGCTGCCGCACGGACCGCAGCACCATCGGGGAGTGCCGCAGGATGAGCACATCCACCTGCTCGTCCCGGGAGGACTGGCCCGGCTCGAGGAGCTGCTGCCGGGGGTGACGGCCAAGATGTCAGCTGCCGGAGCGCATCTCATCGACTCCTCGCTCTGGCGGATGCATATGGGCGGCGGCCAGGTGAATCTCGCTGACGCCGGCCTCCGGATCACCGGAGCGACCCGCCCGCTGATCGAGAGCGTCGTCCGCGACCGCGTCCGGGCGCTGGCGGGTCGAGGTCCTTGACGGCTGGGGCGCACAGGAGCTGACGATGACCCCGGACCGGAGCCGCGTCACCGGGGTGCGTCTGCAGTCCCCACACGACCCGGAGCAGGAGCAGGTGCTCGAGGCCGACCTCGTCGTCGACACGATGGGTCGAGGCTCGCGGTCTCCGCGCTGGCTGACGGACCTGGGCTACGAGCGGGTCGAGGAGCAGCGGCTGACGGTCGACGTGCACTACGTGACCCTCCTGTTCCGGCGTGACCCCGCGGACCTCGGCGGGTGCCAGAACGTGCTCGTCGACATCCCCCCGGACGCGACTCGGGGCGGGGTCGCGCTCGCCATCGAGGACGGGCGCTGGCTCGTGACGCTCATCGGCATGCTCGGCGAACGACCCCCCACCGACCTGGACGGGTTCGTCGAGTATGCGCGCAGCCTCTCGGTCCCCGACCTGCACGACATCGTCCGTGCCGCCGAGCCGGTGAGCGAGGCCAGACAGCGGGCCTTCCCAGCCGCGATGTGGCGGCGCTTCGACCGGCTCCGCCGCCTGCCCGCGAGGCTCGTCGTCAGCGGGGATGCGGTGTGCTCCTTCGATCCACGCTTCGGCCAGGGCATGACCGTCGCCCTCATCGAGGCCCTCGAGATGGGGCCCGTCCTCGACAAGGGTGGACTCGACGACGCCGGGTCGCGCCTGCTGTCCGCCGCCCGGTGGGCCGTGCAGGATGCGTGGGACCTCGCCTCCGGCTCAGCCCTCGCGAACCCGCGCGTCGACGGCCCGCGGCCGCTGTCATGGCGGGCGACCAACGCATACCTCCAGCGGCTGCTCCCCGTGGCGCACCGCGACCCGGTCGTCGGGGCGGCCTTCGTCCGCGTCATCGCGATGCTCGCCCGTCCGACCGAGCTCATGCACCCGCGCATCCTCACCCGCGTCCTGGCCGGGGAGCGTCGCCCCAGGGCCACGGCACCGGCACACCCAACGCCGGCGCAGATGTGATCCTCTCCGAGGCCGAGCCCCCCGCCGATCGGGTCGGCATCATTCGCGATGGCCTCGTCGTCGACGGCAACGCACCTCACGTCAAGACCTCACTGTCACCGACGTCCCGGGCGGGGCACGCCTAGTGGCTGGCCTGCCTCGGGAGCAGGACCTCCTCGTAGAGGAGGAGCAGTCCGGCGGCCACGGGAATCGCGAGCAGCGCCCCGAGCACTCCGAGCAGGGTGCCGCCGGCCAGAGCCGCCACGATCGTCACGGCGCCAGGGACTGACACGGTCGACTGCATGATGCGAGGCACGACGACGTAGTTCTCGACCTGCTGGTAGACGACGTAGTAGATCCCGACGATGAGCGCCTTCTGTGGCTCGTCGAAGAACGCGACCAGGCCCACGAGCACCGCCCCGAGCGTCGCGCCGACCATGGGGATGAGCCCGAGCAGACCGACGAGGACGGCGAGGACCGCGGGGTAGGGCACTCCGATGATCGACATCATGATGAAGCTGCACAGCGCGTTGATCGTCGCGACGAGCGTCTGCCCCGCGGCGTAGGCGCCGGTCCTGCGCATGATCTCCTCGGAGAGGGAGACGATACGCGGCCGCCGCGACGCCGGGACGGCCGCGTAGGCGGCCTTCTTGATCCGCGGCAGCGTCGCGAGGAAGTAGAGCGTGAGGATGAGGATGGTGACGATCTGGAACACGCCGTTCACGACGAGCCGCCCCGCGCCGAGGACGCCGCCGAAGACCTGGCCGACGAGGCTGCCGTCCTGGATCCGCTTGGTCAGCTCCTCCTGGGCCTTCTGGACGACCTCGTAGTGCTGGTCGAGGTCCTGGAGCCACTTCGTCTCGAGCAGCCGTCCGAGATAGTCCGGGGCCTGCGAGAGCAGGTCGGACCCCTCCCGGACCACGGGAGGGACGACGAGGGCGATGAGCACGCCGATGATGACGAGAACCCCGCTGAAGACGGCGAGGACCGAGAGGGCACGGTGCATGCCGCGGCCGGTGAGGTAGCCGACGAGAGGATCGAGGGCGAGAGTGAGGAAGAACGCGACGATGAGGATGGTCAGGGTCGTCGTGAGCTGTCCGAACAGGTTGAACAGGGTCCAGGCGATGAGGCCGCCGAGGGTCGCGAGGAAGCCGAAGTAGAACGGGGAGCTCCGGTCGAAGGGAAGGCCGGCGATGCCGTAGGGAATGGGCCCTTCGGCTGTGGCGGCATGCTCGGGGGCCCGGTCCGGCGGTGTCACGACGGCGGCCGAGGTGACCGGGTCGCCGGTTCGCATGTCAGCCTTCTGCTGCTCCGGCCCGGGCGAGGTGCGCTGACCGCCGTGCGTGACCCCCTCGCCGGTGTGCGGGTGGCGAGGGTGGTTGCTCTCCCGCAGCAGCTCGCGCTGACGTCTGCGGAAGGTGTTGATCCGGCGCACCAGCTGGAGCGGGCGAACCCTGGGGACTCGTGGCACATCACCACAGTAGGCCCGCGTGCCGACAAATGTCGGAACGCGGGCCTACTGCGGTCATCGCGTCAGACGGACGCGCCGGGAGCGAGGCTCAGGCGTCGCGGAAGCGGTTGATGGCGTCCTCGAAGTGCGCGCGCTTCTCCGGGTCGGAGACCCCGAGCCCGGCCTCGGGAGCGAGGGTGAGCACGCCCACCTTGCCCTGGTGGACGTTCTGGTGGACGTCGAGGGCAGCCTGTCCGACCTCGTCCAGGGAGTACGTCTTCGACAGAGTCGGGTGGATGAGGCCACGGTCGATGAGGGAGTTGGCCTGCCAGGCCTCGCGGTAGTTGGCGAAGTGGCTCGAGATGATCCGCTTGAGGTTCATCCACAGGTAGCGGTTGTCGTACTCGTGCATGTAGCCGGAGGTCGAGGCGCAGGTGGTGATGACGCCGCCCTTGCGGGTCACATACACGCTCGCACCGAAGGTCTCGCGACCCGGGTGCTCGAAGACGATGTCGACGTCGTGGCCGCCGGTGAGCTCCCGGATCCGCTTGCCGAGGCGCTGCCACTCCTTGGGGTTCTGCTTGGTGCCCTCCTCGTTCCAGAACTGGTAGCCCTCCTCACGGCGGTCGATGATGTGCTCGGCCCCCATCTTGCGGCAGATCTCGGCCTTGTCGGGGCTCGAGACCACGCAGATCGGCTCCGCACCGCCGGCCAGGGCCATCTGGGTCGCGTAGGAGCCCAGGCCACCCGAGGCGCCCCAGATGAGGACCCGGTCACCGAGCTTCATGCCGGCGCCGTTCTTCGAGATGAGCTGGCGATATGCGGTGGAGTTGACCAGCCCGGGGGAGGCGGCCTCCTCCCAGGAGAGGTGGGTCGGCTTGTGCATGAGCTGGTTCGCCTTGACGATGGCGAGCTCGGCGAGTCCGCCGAAGTTGGTCTCGAAGCCCCAGATCCGCTGCTCGGGGTCCATCATCGTGTCGTCGTGACCGTCGTGGTGCTCGAGCTCGACGGACAGGCAGTGGGCGACGACCTCCTGGCCAGGCTTCCACAGGTTCACCGCGGAGCCGGTGCGCAGGACGACACCGGCCAGGTCTGAGCCGACGATGTGGTAGGGCAGGTCGTGCCGCTTCGTGTACTCGGACAGCCGTCCGTAGCGCTCGAGGAACCCGAACGTCGGGACCGGCTCGAAGATGGAGGTCCACACGGTGTTGTAGTTGATGGCGCTGGCCATGACTGCGACGAGGGCCTCGTCGGGGGCAAGCTCGGGGACCGGCACGTCGTCGATGTGCAGCGACTGGCGGGGGTCCTTGTCCCGACTGGACATCCCCTCGAACATTCCGATCTCGTCCTTGTGGATCGTCGTGGCCCGGTACGACTCGGGGACGGTCATCCCGGCATAGGTCTCCTCGGACCGGTCACCGGCCTGGATGGCGTCAAGGATCTGCTGCACGATCGAACTCCTTCGGGCTGTGGGCGTGGTGTCTGTAGACGTGGTCCGCGCGAGGCGCTGACACCGTCTCTGGTCACCGAACCTACCGACGGGTCACGACGCCCGCGGAGGGATGAGATACGTGTCACGCGTGGTGTGGCTCACCACGGATGGGGTATGCGTCCCTCCGCCCCGCAGAGCCACGCCGGCCGGCCTCGAGCCGGGTCGCTGATGCCCTCGGTGGGACCTCAGTGGTGACCTTCGGAGGACGGCTCGACAAGCTCGACGAGGATGCCGCCGGCGTCCTTGGGGTGGATGAAGTTGACCCGGCTGTTGCTCGTTCCCCGCTTCGGAACGTCGTAGAGCAGACGCAGACCACGCTCGCGCAGGGTTGCGCAGACAGCATCGATGTCGTCGACGCGGTAGGCGAGCTGCTGGATGCCCGGGCCCTGCCGGTCGAGGAACTTCGCGATGGTCGACTCGGGGGAGAGTGGCGCGAGCAGCTGGATGGCCGAGTCGCCGACGCCCATCATCGCCTCGCGGACGCCCTGCTCCTCGTTCGTCTCCTCGTGCAGCATGGTCATGCCGTACTTCTCGGTGTAGAAGGCGATGGCCTCGTCGAGGTCGGGGACGGCCACGCCGACGTGGTCGATGGCGGTGAAGAGGTCTGCGGTGTGATGCGTCATGCGTCAACGTTAGTGAGCGGGACGCAGAATCTCGACCCGTTGTTGCCAGGGTCACGGCCGCAGGGGGTGGGCGGGTCCCTGGGCCCGCCGATAGAGTCGAATCCGTTCGGTTCCCGCTCAGTGCACGCGAAAGGCCACTCATGTCCACCCACACAGACCCCACCGTCATCGTCGCCGGGGCCCGCACCCCGATGGGCCGTATGAGCGGATCGCTCAAGGGCTTCTCCGGCTCCGACCTCGGGGGCTTCGCCATCAAGGGTGCCCTCGAGAAGTCCGGGGTCAGCCCCGAGCAGGTCGACTACGTCATCATGGGCCAGGTCCTCACCGCCGGTGAGGGACAGATCCCCGCCCGCCAGGCCGCCGGCAAGGCCGGCATCCCGATGACCGTCCCGGCTCTGACGATCAACAAGGTCTGCCTCTCCGGAGTCGACGCCATCGCGCTCGCCGACCAGCTCATCCGCGCCGGTGAGTTCGAGGTCGTCGTCGCTGGCGGCCAGGAGTCCATGACCAACGCGCCGCACCTGCTCGAGAAGTCCCGCGACGGGTTCAAGTACGGCGATGTCACACTGCGCGACCACATGGCCTTCGACGGACTCTGGGATGCGTTCACCGACCAGGCCATGGGTCTGCTCACCGAGGACGCCAACACCGGCGACCTCGAGTTCAGCCGCGCGGAGCAGGACGAGTTCGCGGCCCGCAGCCACCAGCTCGCCGCCCGCGCCTGGAAGGACGGCCTCTTCGACGACGAGGTCGTCACGGTGTCCATCCCACAGCGTCGGGGTGAGCCGATCGAGTTCAAGGACGACGAGGGAGTGCGTGCCGACACCACGGCGCAGTCCCTCGGTGCCCTGCGGCCTGCGTTCCGCAAGGACGGCACGATCACGGCCGGCTCGGCCTCCCAGATCTCCGACGGGGCCTGCGCCGTCGTCGTGATGAAGAAGTCCAAGGCCGAGGAGCTCGGTCTGGAGTGGTTGGCCGAGATCGGCGCCCACGGTGTCGTCGCCGGACCTGACTCCACGCTGCAGAGCCAGCCGGCGCGCGCCATCGAGGCTGCCTGCGCCAAGGAGGGGATCAGCCCCAGCGACCTCGACCTCGTCGAGATCAACGAGGCCTTCGCCGCGGTCGGCCTGGCCTCCGCCAAGGAGCTCGGCATCGATGCGGACAAGGTCAACGTCAACGGCGGCGCCATCGCCATGGGCCACCCCATCGGCATGTCGGGCGCCCGCATCACCCTGCACCTGGCCCGCGAGCTCAAGCGCCGCGGTGGCGGAGTGGGCGCGGCGGCGCTGTGCGGTGGCGGCGGGCAGGGTGACGCCCTCATCGTCCGCGTGCCGCAGGCCTGAGGACCACCACCTGAGCACGTCGCGCCCCCACCGCGAGGTCGACGTCCCGGCCCTGGTCGAGCAGGCCAGGGCCGGGCGTCCGCGCGCGCTGGCACGGCTGATCTCCCTCGTCGAGGACGCCCACCCGGCGCTGCCCGAGATCACCGCGGCCCTGGTGCCCCTCGCGGGTCGTGCCCACGTCGTCGGGATCACCGGCTCGCCCGGAGTGGGCAAGTCCACGTCGACGAACGCACTCATCCGTGAGCTGCGGTCTCGGGGTCGACGCGTCGGGGTCCTCGCCGTCGACCCGAGCTCGCCGTTCACCGGGGGCGCCCTGCTCGGCGACCGGATCCGGATGTCCGACCACGCCCTGGACCCGGATGTCTTCATCCGCTCGATGGCGAGCCGGGGACACCTCGGAGGAGTCTCCTGGGCCACCCCACAGGCGATCCGTGTGCTCGATGCCGCCGGCTTCGATGTCGTCATCGTCGAGACCGTCGGAGTCGGTCAGAGTGAGGTGGAGATCGCCGGCCTGGCCGATACCTCCGTCGTCCTGCTCGCACCGGGGATGGGGGACGGCATCCAGGCCGCCAAGGCCGGCATCCTCGAGATCGGGGACCTGTTCGTCGTCAACAAGGCGGATCGCGACGGCGCGGACTCCACAGTCCGTGATCTCCGGCACATGATCTCTCTCCAGGAGCGGCAGGCCCATGACGAGCGGGCCGATGGTGAGCACGGCAGTGGTGGCAGTGATGAACCGCCTCACGAGGCGGCCGCGCCCCGGCGCTGGCGCCCACGGGTCCTGAAGACCGTCGCCTCCGCCGGCACGGGAGTCGCGGACGTCGCCGTGTCGCTCGACGAGCACCTGGCATGGCTCACCGGGAGTGGGACGCTCGCGCAGCGACGCACGCGTCGGGCCGCGCACGAGATCGAGACGATCGCCCTGCACGGCGTCCGCAGGCGGCTCGCAGCGCTCACCGGCGGGGGGTCCGTTGCCGCGCTGGCGACCGAGGTGGTCGCCGGGTCGACCGATCCGTATGCTGCCGCCGAAGCCCTTCTGGCGCGGCTGGTCGGCCCCGCCTCACCTCCAGCCCACCCGGACGCTGACCCGTCCTGACGGGAACCTCGGGCCGCTCCGAGCCGTTCTGAGAAATGTTGCCGATTTGTGACCTACCACCGATGTTTGTCATCGTGGACGTAGACAGCGTGCTCCGGCCACGCCTGTGACCCCGACAACGTCCGGCCGCCGATGTGGGCGCCGACAGCCCTTCCGGGCCACTGACAAAGGACTTCTCACCTCGTGTTCACCATCCTGCGGCGCCTCCTGGGCGTCGTCCTCACTCTCATCGGAGTAGCCGCGCTGCTCTTCGGCGGCTGGTTCGCGCGCTCGCTCGGGACCGACGGGCACGCGACGTTCACCACGACCCCGCAGGCCGGACTCCCCGTCGTCATCGATGCCCAGACCAACGCTCGCACCGACCTGCCCCTCCTCATCACGGCCACCGCGCAGGACGATGTGCCCATCACCGTGAGCATCGCGAGTCCCAGCGATGCCAGGGCTCTGCTCGACGAGAGCCGCTACGTGCGAGTGACCGGGATCGAGGTCCGCGACGGGGTGCTCTCTGCCGACCGGCAGTGGGCGCTGCTGACCGAGACCCTCGGGACCGGCGACCCCATCACGCCGGCGACGGCCGACCTGTGGCGCAGCCAGGAGACGACCGACGGGACCGTCGAGATCGAGGGCGACCTCGAGGCCGCGCCCGAGACGATGATTCTCAGCGCCCCGGACGGCGAGAAGATCGACCGGCTCACGATGCGGTGGACGAACCCGTCCTGGTTCTATCAGGCCCTCTCCATTGTCTTCGCCGGCCTGCTCATCGCTCTCGTCGGCCTCGCGCTCATCGTCCGTCGCGCCCCTGCGTCCGACCCGGAGACCTCCGACCGGAAGACGACCGGTCCGAGCTCGAGCGATCCGAAGCCGGCCGAGACCCAGCGCAGCGCGCCCACGACCACAGACACCCAGGCCACCGAGCCGGAGACCACCTCATGACCAGACTTCGCACCCTCGCCGTCA
>JAAYSB010000017.1 GCA_012518475.1 Intrasporangiaceae bacterium
GAGGACGATGACGGTGACCGATCCGGTGACGAAGGCGGCAGCGCACGCGAGCCGCGTCGTGACGGACTGGACGGTGTCGTCACCGCGCACGGCACCGACCGTGACGTGGGCCAGGCCGGCCAGAGCGGTCCCGGCAGGAGGTCGGGCAGGTCGATGGACCGGCCGTCGCCATCGTGGACGTCCACAACGACCTGGTTGCGTGCTCGGATGCGGCGTTCGACTACATGGAGCGCCTGAGATGGGGCCCCGTGTCGGAAGGGCCGGTGAACGGACTGCCCGCGATGATGGTGGCCGGCTGGCTACGGTCATCGGGGACGCTCAGCACGTCGTGGCGCGTGCGCGCCCGTGACGGCGAGTGGGTCCTGATCCGGGCCGGGCTGGTCCCCGACGCGGGAACCGGCAACGTCGTCCTCACCTTCGAGCCGGCGCCGGTGGCGGTGATCGCGCCGCTGGCGGCCACCGCATACGGGCTCACGGCGCGCGAGCGTGAGGTGATGGGCCACTTGCTCGCTGACCGGACCCGCGAGCAGATCGCCCGGGCCCTGTTCGTCAGCCCCTACACCGTCCAGGACCACCTCAAGAGCATCTACGCCAAGACCGGCACCTCTGGTCGCCGTGGCCTCATGGCCCTACTGACCGGGTCGGAGTGCCTGCCGCGGATGGGCGCGCCGATCGGTCCGGACGGCTGGTTCACGGCGCGGTGATCTTCGAGGAACGCCGACTCAGCGGTGCGGCGAGCGCCGTCGCCACGCGGGCCTGGGTCCTCGAGACCGAGCCGCTGGGGGCATACGAGAAGATCCTGCCGCTGCCCTTCGCGCATCTCATCGTCAACCTCTCCGACCCCTACCGGATCTTCGACCGCGACGGGAGGGCCACCGACGTGGCCGACGCCTTCGTCTCCGGGCTGCAGTCGGCCTACCTCGTGATCGAGGCGCCCGCGCTGATCCGGCACGTGGGGCTCGAGCTAACCCCGCTCGGTCTCGAGGCGCTCCAGACCGGCAGTGGTCGCCGGGCGGCTGGGCGCGTGCAGGACGCCCGCGCTCTGCTCAGCGGGATCGATGATCTCGTGACAGGTATGCGGTCGGCCCCCGACCTCGACGCTGCACTGGATCTCATGGTCGGGTGGGTCGGGGGTTCGCAGGCCGTCGACCCTCTCGTCGCCGCCGGTCTGCGGCTGCTCGAGGAGGAGCCCACGCGGGCGATCTCCGGCGTCGCCGCGGCCCTGGAACTCCCGGTCAGCGGCTTCATCAGCCGCTTCCGGGCAGCGACCGGCGTGACGCCGAAGCAGCACGCGATGGTGCTCCGCTTCCACCGCTTCGTCGATGCCGTGCACGAGGCCGGCGGCGTGCCGAGCTGGGCGGACCTGGCAGCGGCCGCCGGCTACTACGACCAGCCGCACGTCATCCGCGCGTTCCGACGTTTCAGTGGGTGGACGCCCTCCGAGTACTTCCGTCTGGTCACCGAATACGGTCCGGGCGCAGCGCATTTCGTGCCGCTGGAGCAGGTGCCCGTCAGCGCAGCCGCAGGTCACGCACGCTCGTAGGCGGCGCGCAGCCAGCCGAGCACCTCGTCGTCGATGTCGTCGACACCGCTGAGGTCGACACTGTGGGTGCACATGCCGCCCTGTTCACGCAGACGCCCCGTCGCCGCCTCCCCGCGCAGGTTCAGCCCCAGCCGGACCCGCCGCGAGCTGGGCACCTCGATGAGGGCGAACTGCTTGGACCGCCTCAACGAGACACCCGTCTTCTTCGGCGCCACCTCGACGTCGGCACCCAGGTCGCGGGCGATGGCGACGAGCCGGTCGCACACCGGCCGCAACGGAGCCTTGCCCCCTGCGTACTGCGCGTCCACGAGGTCCTCGTCCGACACCGGACCGGCATCCCTGGCCCGGTGCATCGTGACGATCAGGTTCGCGAAGCCGTGCGTGATGCCGTGCTCGGCCTTGAGCAGAGCCAACGCCTTGCCGTGGGTGAGGTGGCCGGCCTGGTCGAGCACCGCATACCACTCCTCGAGCGAACGGCCGGTGCGCGTTGGGAGGTTGTCGATCATGGTCTGCGTCTGCGGGTCCATGAGGTGAACGCTGCCAGCCGCGAGCCCGGCGGGATTGTACGAAATGCGTCCTGGCACACTCGTGGTCGGAAATGTCCCCTCGCGCCTCGCGGGAAACAGGAGCAGATCATGACCGCCCACATCGACCCCGGCCGAGCGAGTCTGGACGCGCTGCGGGAGCTGCCCCAGGACCATCCGATCCACATGCTCAACCTGGTCCGGTTCCGCGACCTGGCCGACTATCCCGAGGGGCACGAGCATGCCGGCAAAGGGTGGAGCGGACGGCGGGCATACCAGGAGTATGCGCGGGCCAGCGGCCCGGTCTTCGCCCGCCTGGGCGGGGCGATCGTCTGGCGAGGAGCGTTCGAGGACATGGTGATCGGCCCGCCGGGCGAGCGTTGGGACCAGGGCTTCGTCGCGCAGTACCCGAGTGCCACGGTGTTCCTCGAGATGCTCGCCGACCCGGAGTATCGACGCGCCGTCGTCAACCGGACGGCAGCGCTGGAGGACAGCCGCCTGGTGCGATTCGCGCCGGGCGAGGGGTAGCCAGGGGCGCTTCGAGCGCGGCACAGTGGTGCGATGATCGACCACTTCGGGATCAACTGCTCGGACATGGCTCGTGCCGGCGAGTTCTACGACACGGTGCTGGGGACGCTGGGGCACCGACGGCTCCTGGACTACGGGGTCGCGGTCGGCTACGGGACGCGGAAGCCGGACTTCTGGATCAGCACGTTCGAGGGCATCGGGCCGAACCGCGAGGTGCACGTCGCCTTCACGGCTCCCGATGCCGCGACGGTCCGGGCCTTCCGGGACGCCGCCGTGAGCGCGGGTGCCGAGGTGCTGCACGAGCCGCGGCTGTGGCCGGAGTACCACGAGAAGTACTACGGGGTGTTCGTGCGCGACCCGGACGGCAACAATGTCGAGGCGGTCTGCCACACCGGCGACGAGTAGTCGCCTGTTGTGTGGTTGGCGCTGCGCTACGCGAAGATGCCCTCGACGATCTCGGCGAGGAAGGCGCGGCCGTTGCGGTTCGACGTCGACAGGTACACCCACACGCCGTCCCGCGACACGATGAGTTCCTCCGTGTCCGCAGCCCCGCCGGGCTTCTGGCAGAAGTCCGCGGCGAAGTCGTGCGAGTACTGACACGTGTAGCCCTCGGCGGGCAGGTCCTCCAGTGCCGCCTCGACGGCGTTGGCCTGCTCGACGGTGCTGATGAGGAGCAGCATCCCGGTGGAGTCGCCGACGATCCAGTCGCACCCGAGGACCAGGGTGTTGGTCTCCGGCACGGGTCGCACGAATCCCTCACCGTTGCTCTGCAGGGTGAGGTCGCCGATGGCCTCCTGGCGGGTGGGCTCGGTCGCCAGCGTGGCGCAGTCGGTGGGCAGGATCGGGTCGACCGTGTCGGTGGTCGTCGGGCTGGGTGACGGCGTGGTGGGGGCGGCCGAGGTGGTCGTCGGCGCCGCTGGGGTGGCGGGCGCGGTCGTGGGAGTCTCCGTCGCTGAGGTCTCCGCCGGCGCGGAGGTGTCTCCCGCGCAGCCGGTCAGGGCGAGCGCGGCAGCCACCAGCGCGACTCGAAGGATCCTCATGGTCGCTCCAACCGGGTTGTTCGGGGGTGGTGGGATGACTGTAGTGCCGACCTGTGGTGTCAGACGAGGGATGGAGCACCCGGCTGGCACCACACCAGCGCCGAGAGCACTTCGCTCAGGGCTCGCTGCCGGGTGGCAGGTGGACGGGCACGGGACCGTCGGAGTCGAGCACCTCGTGCGACCAGCTGTGCGGGACGACACCCGGCGACACGGGCCCGGCCTCCCCCGGGTCCTCCGGGTCCCGCACCGTCGGGGTGCTGCCGCCCTCGAAGTGCTGACCGGGCCCACCCTCGCGTCGCGGGCCCTGGTCCAGGAGCTCGACCCGGACCTCCTGCGTGCCGACCTCGACCTCCGCACCCCGGACGGTGACCCGGACGGTGTCCCCGGTTTCGACGACGAGGTGGATGGCGTCCGCTTCCACCCGGATCCGCAGCCGTGAGCCCTGCCAGCGCATCCGCCAGGTGAGGGTGGACCACACCTCCGGGAGCCGCGGCTCGAAGGTGAGGACCCCGCCGTGGTCGCGCATACCGCCGAATCCTGCGACGAGGGCCCCCCACACCCCGCCGGTGGAGGCGACGTGCACGCCGTCCACGGCGTTGCCGTGCCGGTCGTCGAGGTCGACGAACAACCCGGCGTAGAAGTAGCGCAAGGCGAGCTCGTGGTATCCCACCTCGGCCGCCACGATCGACTGGACCACGGCCGAGAGGGTCGAGTCACCCGTCGTGATCGGGTCGTAGTAGTCGAAGTCGGCGAGCTTCTCCCGGGCCGTGAACTGGTCCCCGGCGAGGTAGAGAGCCAGCACGATGTCGGCCTGCTTGAGCACCTGGAAGCGGTAGATCACCAGCGGGTGGTAGTGGAGCAGCAGCGGACGCTTGTCATCCGGTGTCGCGTCCAGGTCCCAGATCTCCCGCTCAAGGAAGTGCTCGTCCTGCGGGTGGACGCCGATCCGCTCGTCATAGGGGATGTACATCCCGTCGGCCGCCCGCTCCCACTCCTCGACCTCCCGCTCGCCCAGGGCCAGCCTCGTGGTCGCGCGGGCGAAGCCACGCGGGTCGGTGAAAGCCAGCTCGCGCACGGCCTCCACCGCCGCCCAGAGGTTGAGGCGGGCCATGACGTTGGTGAACAGGTTGTCGTTGACGACCGAGTTGTACTCATCCGGTCCGGTCACCGAGTGGATGTGGAAGCTCTGGTCGCCGTTCTGCTGCCAGAAGCCCAGGTCGGCCCACAGGCGAGCCGTCTCGACGAGGATGTCGACGCCCTGGTCGAGGAGGAACTGTCGGTCGCCCGTGGCCCGCACATACTTCATCAGGGCGTAGGCGACGTCGGCGTTGATGTGGTACTGCGCCGTGCCGGCAGCGAAGTATGCCGAGGCCTCCTCGCCGTTGATCGTGCGCCACGGGAAGAGCGCACCGAACTGCGCCATCTCCGCCGCCCGCCGCCGGGCGTCGTCGAGCATCCCGTGCCGGAACCGCAGGGCGTTGCGGGCCGCCTGCGGATGGGTGTAGACGAGGAACGGCAGCACATAGCACTCGGTGTCCCAGAAGTAGTGTCCGCCATATCCGGAGCCGGTCAGACCCTTGGCCGCGATGCCGTGCGAGCCGGCCCGGATCGAGGCCTGGCCCAGCTGGAACAGGTTCCACCGCACCGCCTGCTGGAGGTGGCCCAGGTCCTCCTCCGCCCCCTCGACCACCACGTCGGACTCCGCCCAGAACCGGTCCCAGGTCTGCGCGTGCTCGGTCTGCAGGGCCGCGACGCCCCGAGCCTCGGCCCGGTCGAGGGTGCGCCCGCACCGGTCGGCCAGCTCCCGCGTCGGGATCCCCCGTGACGTGTGCACGGCCACCGTCTTGACGACGCGGACCGGCTGCCCCTCACGGGCCTCGACCCGGTAGACGTGTTTGCCGAGATCGGCCTCGACAGAACACTTCTCCGTCCAGTCGTTGTCCGTCTCGATGGCGTGCTGGGTCATCATCGCCAGCGTCATCCCCGAGTTGTGGGTGCGATAGCCGAGGAGTATGCGGCCCTCGCGCACCTCTGACAGCACCGGATCGAGGACGCGGTGCTCGAAGGCCTCGGCGCGGCGCGGGTCCAGCCCCTCACCCATCGCGGCGGCGCGGACGTGGTACTCGTCCGAGCCGTCCTGCCGGTTGAGGACCTGGCTGGAGATCACGAGCGACGCATCACCGTCCAGCATCTCCACCTCGAGCGTCAGCACGGCGAGGTGGCGCTCGACGACGCTGGTCATCCGGGTGCTGGAGATCCGCACCCGCTTGCCGGCGCTGGTGCGCCACACCAGGTCGCGCCGCAGCACCCCGTCGCGGAAGTCGAGGGCGCGCTCGTACTCCTCGAGGTCGGCGACGGCGAGGAGGAACGGCTCGTCGTCGACGTAGAGCTTGATGGTCTTGGGGTCCGGGACGTTGACGATCGTCTGGCCGACGCGGGCCAGGCCGTAGGCCTCCTCCGCGTGCCGGATCGGCCAGGTCTCGTGGAACCCGTTGACGAAGGTGCCGTGCGTGTGGGTGTCGCGGCCCTCCTCCACGTTGCCGCGCAGGCCGAGATAGCCGTTGGAGACCGAGAAGATCGTCTCGGTCACCCCGTGGTCGTCGCGGTCGTATGCGTTCTCGACCAGCCGCCACGGGTCGACCGGCCACCGGCTGCGGTCGAGAGGATCCACCGGCTCCGGCGGACGGTGCAGCGACCCGATCCGCTGCTCCGTGGGCGTCCCCGGGCGGGCCCCCGGCAGGCTCGTGCTGCCCATGCCGCGGCTGCTCATGGGACCAGCTCCGCGAGGTCGGTGACCACCTCGTCCGCGCCGGCCTCGAGCAGCGCGTCACGCCCGACGCCCCGGTCGACCCCAACGATGCGGGCGAATCCGCCTGCGGCACCGGCCCGCACACCGGAGAGCGCGTCCTCGACCACCACGCAACCGGCGGGGTAGACGCCCAGCCGGTGCGCGGCATACCGGAAC
>JAAYSB010000018.1 GCA_012518475.1 Intrasporangiaceae bacterium
CCACCCGCCGACGGGTCACGGGAGAAGGGCGTCGAGGTCCGGTGCGGAGGTGAGCATTCCGTCGCCCTGGGCAAGCTCCGAGAGCTTCTCCACCGAGGCGCGGTCGATCTCGGTCGGCCACGCCGGGAGGGTGACCTCGGCGGCGACGGCCGGGTCGATGTTGGTGTATGTGCCGAGCACCTCGCGGACCGCGTCCGGGTTCTCGTTCGCGTAGGTGAGCGAGGTGTTCATCGCCGTGGTGAAGCGCTCGACGATGTCGGCGTTCTCCTGGGCGTAGGCCTCGGAGGTGAAGTACATCGCGACAGTCATGCCCTCGGCAACGCTCGCCAGGTTGGAGCCGAGGTTGCGGTCACCGGCGTTGAGAGCCATGGTGAGGAACGGCTCGACGATGACGCCGGCGTCGACGTCGCCGTTGGCGACCGCCTGAGCCATGTCGGGGAACGGCAGCTCGACGAAGGTGTTGCCGGCCGGGTCGCCGCCCGCCTCGCGGATCACCTCGTTGACGGTGGTGGTGTGGATGTTGTTGAGCGTGTTCACGCCGATGCGCTTGCCGGCGAGGTCGGCGAAACCCTGCAGCGGGCTGTCCGCCTTGACGACGAGCCCGTGGAAGTCCTCCATCGGGTCGCTCGTCGCCGACGCGCCGTTCGCGATGGCCTTCAGGCCGAGGTTGTTCTGCGCCGCGAGCAGGAGGGAGGTCGTGTTGGAGAATCCGAACTGGAACTGTCCGGAGACGACGCCGGGAACGATGGCAGCGCCGCCCTGGGCGAGCTCGAGCGTGAGGTTGAGGCCTTCGTCCTCGAAGAAGCCCTCCTGTACACCGAGATAGATCGGGGCGACGTCGAGGATCGGGATGACTCCCACGGTCAGGTCGACCTGCTCGGCCGGTGCCTCGGCGTCGCCGGTGCCGGTGGAGCCGCCCGGGGTGGCGGCACCTGTGGCGTCACTGTTGCCGCTGTCGCCGCCGCAGGCAGCGAGGGTCAGGGCAAGGACGGCGGTGGCAGCGAGGCTGGCCCGACGGGAGAGTGCTCGGGGGAAGCGCGCAGTGGACAACAGTGTCTCCTTGGGGATCATGCAGGGCCGATCGTGCAATTGTCGACAATCTTGCCGACGATCAGGCGTTCTGTCGCGTCTTTCGAGAAACGTCCCGTATAGCGGGACGGTCCGGGTGTGACAGGACGCAAGCCAGGCGGACCGGTGGCCCCGTTCAGCCGGCGGTGGTCTCCCGCAGCGCGCGGATGACGCTCTCGATGTGCCGGCGCGCGGCCCGCTCGGCGGCCTCGGGGTGCCGGGCACAGACCTCGTCGATGATGGCGAGGTGCTCCGAAAGTGAGACCTGCGGCCGACCCGGTCGCAGTGCCAGCTGGAACTGATGCCGAACGTTGCGGGCCAGCAACCGAATGAGGATCTCCTCGGCGATGGGCTGGTTCGCGATCTGGCGCACCAGGTTGTGCAGCCGGACATTGAGCGACCGATAAGTCATCACATCACCAGAAGAGACGGATTCCGTCATGCGCGAGCCGATTTCGCGGAGCTGAACGATCTCGTCCGGGGTCACGTTCTCGGCTGCCTTGGCTGCACAGAGACCTTCGAGGACCATCCGAGCCTCGGTGATGGCGATGGCCTCCTCGACGGAGACCGTGCGCACCCTGGCACCACGGTTGGCGACCCGCTCGACGAGGCCCTCGTGGTCGAGCTCTGCCAGGGCGGCCCGCACCGTCGCCCGGCTTGCGTGCAGCCGCTCGCACAGCTCTGCCTCGACGAGGCGCTGGCCCGGCGCGAAGACACCAGTGAGGATGTCGTCACGGATGCGGGAGACGGCGGATTCTCCCGTCTCGGGAACGGCGGTGGAAGCAGGGCTCATCGGGGTCTCCAGCGACTCTGACAGGAGGAATTTGATGACGATATTGTCAGCAATCCGTCGTTTTGTCAGCCTGGGAGCAGTGGGGGCCGACGCACCCCCGTGTTGTGGTCTGGCGACACGCAGAGGTTCTGGGCCGAATCCCTGCGTGTCGCCATACATCAAATCGGGCGGGTGGCCCTCTCAGCCGGCGTCGGGGAAGGCCTCGCTGTCGATGTCCTTCGCCGCGGCCGGGCCGTAGCGCGGGCCGACGACGGTGTGCTCGTTGAGCAGCTCACCGGACCGGTCGAGCACGTCCGCCGGGAGGGAGACGGTGGCACCGCATACGTCCTCGGCAAGGTGGTCGGGGCTGCGGGTGCCGGGGATGGGGAGGATGAGCTCGTCCTGCGCGAGCAGCCAGGCGATGGCGAGCTGCGCGAGGGTGCACCCGGCCTGCTCGGCCAGGGCCTGCAGCTCGTCGCGGATGGCGAGGTTGGCGGCATAGGCGTCCCCGAGGAACCGCGGCATCGTGTGCCGCAGGTCCTGCTCGGGCAGGTCGGCCATGACCGGCGGGGTGCCGGTGAGGACCCCGCGGCCGAGCGGACTGAACGCCACGAGGGAGATCCCGAGCTCGCGGCACACGTCGAGCACCGCGATCTCGGGATTGCGCGTGGAGAGGCTGTACTCGTTCTGCACGGCCGAGATCGGGTGGACGGCGTGCGCCCGGCGGATCGTCGTGGCCGACACCTCGGACAGCCCCACGGTGCGGATCAGGCCCTCGTCGACGAGCTCGCTCAGGGCCCCGATCGACTCCTCGACAGGGACATTCGGGTCGATCCGGTGCAGGTAGTACAGGTCGATGACGTCGGTGCGCAGCCGGGTCAGCGCCTCCCGGGCGGTGGCCTTGAGGGTCTGCGGGCGGCCATCGATGGTGCGCTTGCCGTTCACGCCGGTCATCCCGCACTTGGAGGCCAGGATGATGTCGTCACGCCGCGAGCCGAGGACCTCGCCGAGGAGCTCCTCGTTCGCACCGAAGCCATAGAGCGCGGCGGTGTCGAAGTGGTCGATGCCGAGATCGAAGGCCCGGTCGATGACGGCGGCTGCCTGCTCCCGGGAGGGGAGCGGGTGATAGACGTGGCTGAGGTTCATGCACCCCAGTCCGACCGGTGCGACCTCGAACGGGCCGAGCCGGCGCCGGGGCGCCTGTCGCAGATCCGCCCCGGCTGCCGCTGCCGCCATCAGGCGTGCGCCTCGCGGTCCGGGTCGACCTGCTGCTCGAGCTCGTGCAGCACGCGATAGCACGGCAGCACCTGAGCGATCGAGGCGTTCGGCTCCCGACCCTCCCGGATCGCCGCGACGAACTCGCGGTCCTGCAGCTCGATGCCGTCCATGGAGACGTCGACGTCGCTGACGTCGATCTCCTCCTCCTTGCCGTTGACGAGGTCGTCGTAGCGGGCGATGTAGGTGCCGGTGTCGCCGATATAGCGGAAGAAGGTGCCGAGCGGGCCGTCGTTGTTGAACGACAGCGACAGGGTGCAGATCGCGCCGTTCTCGGCCTGCAGCTGGATGGACATGTCCATCGCGATGCCGAGCTCGGGGTGGATCGGTCCCTGGATCGCATTGGCCTTCACGATCGGGGAGCCGGCCTGGTAGGCGAAGAGGTCGACGGTGTGGGCGGCGTGGTGCCAGAGCAGGTGGTCGGTCCAGGAGCGCGGCTGGCCCAGGGCGTTCTTGTTCTCGCGGCGGAAGAAGAAGGTCTGCACATCCATCTGTTGGATGGTGAGCTCGCCGGCCGTGATTTTGTTGTGGACCCACTGGTGGCTCGGGTTGAACCGCCGGGTGTGTCCGACCATGCCGACGAGCCCACTCTCCTGCTGGACCCGCAGCACCTCCTCGGCGTCCTCGAGGGAGTCCGCGAGCGGGATCTCCACCTGGACATGTTTGCCCGCGCGCAGGGTGGCGATGGTCTGCGAGGCGTGCAGCTGGGTCGGCGTCGCGAGGATGACGGCGTCGATCGAGTCGTCCGCGAGGACCTCCTCGAGGGAGCCGACGCCGCGGCCCACGCCGTGCTCGTCGGCGAACTTCCGGGCGGACTCCGGGGTGCTGCTCACGATCGCGGCGACCTCCACCCCCTCGATGCGCTTGAGTGCGTTGACGTGCTTGGCACCGAAGGCCCCGCCTCCGGCGAGAGCGATCTTCAGGGGCTGGTCGGACATGTCACTCCTTGAGTGGGTGGGTCAAAGAAGTCGGTATGCGTAGTCAGGATGCGTAAGTCGGGATACATAGACCGTATGCGGTGCGCGCCGCATACCTCCTCGGCCCCTCACCGGTGTGCCACAACATGGCAATTACCAGGTTGTGGCAGACCGGGGCAGGGGTGGGAGGGGTCGGTCAGGCAGTGGCCGCGGCGGTCTCCTGCGCTGCCTCGCTGCCGTCCGGGTGGTTGGTGAGGATGAGGTGACCGACGGCGGTGTTCGACGCCGGCACGTGGTAGAAGCGGTGCGCGACCTCGATCGAGCCGGTGCCGTCGATGTCGCTCATGGCGCCGCGGGCGATGAACCACATGACGAGCTCGATGCCCTCGGAGCCGGCCTCCTCGACGTACTCGAGGTGCGGCACGGTGGCGAGGTCGGCGGGGTTCTCGATGAGCCGGTCGAGGAACTGGTTGTCCCACTCGCGGTTGATGAGACCGGCGCGCGGACCCTGGAGCTGGTGGCTCATGCCGCCGGTGCCCCAGATCTGGACCTTGAGTGGGCGGTCGTAGGACTCGATCGCCTTGCGCAGTGCCTGGCCGAGCTTGAAGCAGCGCGCGCCGGATGGCACGGGGTACTGAACGACGTTGACGTGGAAGGGAATCACCTTGACGGGCCACTTCTCGACATCGCCGAACATGAGCGACAGCGGGACGGTGAGGCCGTGGTCGACCTCCATCTCGTTGACGAGCGTGAGGTCGAAGTCGTCCTGGATGAGCGAGTGCGCGATGTGCGCCGCGAAGTCCGGGTCACCCTCGATGCCCGGGACCGGGCGGGGACCGTAGCCCTCGTCGGCGGCGGGGTAGGCCGCGCCGGTGCCGAGGACGAAGGTCGGGATGAGCGAGAGGTCGAAGGCCGTGGCGTGGTCGTTGTAGACGAGGAAGACCACGTCGGGACGGTTCTGCTCCATCCACGCCTTGGAGAACTCGTAGCCGTCGAAGACCGCCTTCCAGTACGGCTCCTCGGTCTTGCCGAGGTCCATGGCGGCACCGATCGCCGGGACGTGCGAGGTGAACACGGCGCCGGTGATCTGCGCGTGGCCCTCGGCTGCGTCGCCGGAGGCGGCCCGGACAGCATCGCCCATCGGGTCGTCCTTCTGGGCGGCGGCGATCTCCTCCGCGGAGCGGCCCTCGTCGACCTTGGCCCGACCGGCCTCGGCGTCGGCGATGCGGTTGCCCTCGATCGAGCGGCCACCGTGCAGCATCATGTCCCGGTAGGCCTCCTCGGTCATACCGGTCATCGAGCCCGCCATCTGCTGGAAGCTCTGACCGAGCGTGGCGCCCCACTTGGAGAGGAAGTAGATGTTGCCGCCCTCGCGCATGGCCGCGTTGAGGTCGCGGTCGAGGAGGGCCTGCTTCTGGGCCTCGGTCAGCCCCTCCCAGGAATCGAGGTAGGCCTTCTCGTCGGCGAGGTACTTCTCGCGGTTCTCGGCCTTCATGAGGGACATGCAGAACTGGTTGAGGTGGTAGCCCTTCGCAGACTGCTCGGCGTCGAAGATCGTCGTCCCCGGCACCTTCTTGTAGGTCTTGTCGAGGTTGGCCATGGCTGGCCTCCGTTCTCGTGTTGAGTGAACTTCTGTTGTGTGAGTTCTGATGTGTGAGTTCTGTTGTGCTGCTACTGGTCCTCGGGCCAGTAGAGGCGGGTGGGGTTGTCGACGAGCAGGGCCTGCTGCTGCTCGGCGGTCGGTGCGATGTGCGGGATCCAGTCGACGAGCAGACCGTCGTCGGGCATGTGGCTCTTCAGGTTCGGGTGCGGCCAGTCGGTACCCCACAGGACCCGGTGGGGGAACTCCTCGACGACACGGCGGGCGAAGGGGACGACGTCCTGGTAGGCGTTCTGCTCGCCGTCCAGGGCCAGCGGGCCCGAGTCGGTGAGCCGCTCAGGGCAGGTCACCTTGCACCAGATGTCGTCCTTGGCGCGCATGAGGTCGAGGAACCGCTCGAACTCGGGACCGTGCGGGTCCTTGGTCACGTCGGGCCGGCCCATGTGGTCCACGACGA
The DNA here is from genome assembly GCA_012518475.1 of Intrasporangiaceae bacterium. GTDB lineage: Bacteria > Actinomycetota > Actinomycetes > Actinomycetales > Dermatophilaceae > F2B08. Next base: position 6,090 of record JAAYSB010000018.1, read on the forward strand.
GCGGCACCGGCAGGCCGAGGAAGAAGTCGGCGAGCTCCTCGAGCTCGGCCGCCTCGAAGTAGATGACGATGTGCCAGCCCATCGGGGCGATCTGCTCAGCGACCTGCTTGAGGCCGTCCATCGGCAGCACATCGACGAGCCGCTTGACGAAGTTGAAGCGCACGCCCCGCACGCCGGCGGCATCGAGCTCGTCGAGCTCCTGCTGGCTCACGCCGGGCCGGACGGTGGCGACACCCTTGGCGCGACCCTGCGAGGAGCGGACCGCGTCGACCATGGCGCTGTTGTCAGCGCCATGACAGGTGGCCTGGACGATGACGTTGCGGCTGAAGCCGAGGTGATCGCGCAGTGCGAACAGCTGCTCCTTGGAGGCGTCGCACGGGGTGTACTTGCGCTCCGGGGCATACGGGAACTCGCCACCGGGTCCGAAGACGTGGCAGTGGGCGTCGACGGCGCCCTCGGGCAGGACGAAGGTCGGTCTGCTCGGACCGTCGTACCAGTCCAGCCAGCCCTCGGTCTTGACGAAGTCGCCGGTCGTCGGCTTGCCCGCGGGTGCGCTCATGCGCCCGACCCCTTGGCCGACTTGTAGGTCAGCCCTGCCTTCTCGAGCGGCTCGCGCATCCCGTACAGATCGAGGCCGAGCACGCCGTCCTTGAACTGGGCGCGCTTGCTCTCCTCGTTCTCCTCGCGCTTGCGGGAGGCCTCGGCCACCTCGGCGACCTTATCCCGGGGGACGACGACGACACCGTCGACGTCGGCGACGATGACGTCACCCGGATTGACGTATGCGTTGGCACAGACGATCGGGATGTTCACCGACCCGAGGGTCGCCTTGACGGTGCCCTTGGAGTTGATCGCCCGGGAGAAGACCGGGAAGTCCATCTTCGTCAGGTCGGCGACATCCCGGACCCCGCCGTCGATGACGAGGCCGGTGCACCCGCGGGCCCGCAGCGACGTGGCGAGCAGCTCGCCGAAGAAGCCGTCCTCGCTCTCGGTCGTGCAGCCAGCGACGAGGACGTCACCGGGCTGGACCTGCTCGGCGGCGACGTGGAACATCCAGTTGTCACCGGGCTGGAGGAGCACCGTGACGGCGGGCGCGCAGATCTTGGCCTCGGTGTAGATCGGGCGCAGGTAGGGCCGCATGAGGCCGACCCGACCCATCGCCTCGTGGACGGTGGCCACGCCATAGGCGGACAGCGCCTCGACGGCAGCGGGGTCGGGCCGTTCGATGTCGGTGTAGACGACGCCGAGCTCGTTGCTGTGCATGTGTATTGGGCTCCTGGGTCAGTTCGTCGCAGTGGGGGTCTGGCCGCGCTCGGCCATCTGACGGGCGAGGCGGGAGTAGGCGCGCAGGGCGTTGTCCGCATACACCTCGCGTCGTTGCTCGTCGGTGAGGTTGGGGGTGACGTCGACGTAGCGCTTGGTGTCGTCGAAGAAGTGGCCGGTGTTCGAGTCGATACCGCGCACCGCGCCGATCATCTCGCTCGCGAAGAGGATGCTCGTGTGGGGGACGACCTCGGTGAGCAGGTCGATGCCGGGCTGGTGATAGACGCAGGTGTCGACGAAGACGTTGTCGAGCAGCTTCTCGACGTGGCCGGGCTTGTCCATCATGTCGGCCAGGCCGCGGAAGCGTCCCCAGTGGTAGGGAGCGGCCCCACCTCCGTGCGGGATGATGAGCTTCAGGTCCGGGAAGTCGGCGAAGAGGTCGCCCTGGACGAGCTGCATGAAGGCGGTGGTGTCGGCGTTGAGGTAGTGCGCGCCGGTGGTGTGGAACGCGTCGTTGCACGAGGTGGAGACGTGCACCATCGCCGGGACATCGAGCTCGGAGAGCACCTCGTAGATCGGGTACCACGAGCGGTCGGTGATGGGCGGGCTCGTCCAGTGCCCGCCGCTGGGGTCGGGGTTGAGGTTGACGACGACCGCGCCGAGCTCCTCGACCGCGCGGCGCAGCTCGGGGATAACCGTCTCGGGGGCGACGCCGGGCGACTGCGGGAGCATCGCGCCCATGGCGAAGCGGTCCGGGAAGAGTCCGGCGACGCGGTGGCACAGGTCGTTGCAGATCCGCGACCACGCCGAGGAGACCTCGAAGTCGCCGACATGGTGGGCCATGAAGCTTGCGCGCGGGCTGAAGACGGTGAGGTCGGTGCCCCGCTCGTTCATGAGGCGCAGCTGGTTGGCCTCGATCGTCTCGCGGATGTCGTCGTCGGAGATGTGCAGCGCGTCGGGGTCCGGACCGGCGGTCTTGTTCTCGACCGCCGCCACCTGCTCCTTGCGCCAGGCCTCGAGGGCGGGCGGGGCGGTGGTGTAGTGGCCGTGGGCATCGATGATCACGCTTCTCAACCTCCCATGCCTGCCACCTCGCGGTCTGCCCACCTTCCATGTGGCGGAAGTCTTGCCCCAGCCGTCGCGCGACGGGCCCTAGGTTGAGGGTCATGCGCGTGTTCTCGTCGATGGCGACCAAGGCCCTGCTCACCGACCTGCTCGCCGACCCGTCCCTCGTCGGTGACGCGGACATCACGCTCGAGCCCGGCGGTGGCGTGACGATGGCGGACCGGCTGCGGGCCGGCGAGAACGCCGACGTGGCGATCCTCGCCTCGGGTTCGCTCGCGCGCCTCGGGTCCGAGGGAGTCGTGGACGCAGCGACCCTCCGCGGCCTCTTCGTCTCCGAGGTCGTGCTGGCCATCCCTGCCGGAGGCGAGATCCCGACGATGGACTCGGCCGACGACCTGCGCGAGATCCTCCTCGGAGCGGAGCGCCTGGGCTACTCGACCGGCCCCAGCGGCGACGGACTGCTCGCCCTCCTTGACGACTGGGGCGTCCGGGACCACCTGACCGACCGACTCGTCCAGGCTCCCCCCGGCACCCCGGTCGCCCGGCTCCTCGCCGACGGCGACATCTCGGTCGGCGTCCAGCAGCGCAGTGAGTTCACCGGCATCGACGGCGTCCAGGTGGTCGGCGCGCTGCCACCCGGCTGCGATCTCACCACGGTCTTCGCCGGAGCGGTCGTCACGGCGACGCAGGATGCGGACGGTGCGCGGCGCATACTCGATGCGCTGGCCGGCGAGGCTGCCGCCGACACGATCCGGCGGCACGGCATGGAGCCCGCCACCGACTGACCGGTCGAACCCATCGGCCGGACCGTGTCACAACCTCGCAATTGCCAGGTTGTGACACGCTTCGCCGCCCAGCTCCACCGGCTCTGTGGATAACCGGAGGTCTGTGGACAAGCCTGCGCGGCCTCGTCGATATGCGTTCACCATGAAGGGCATGCCGGAATCACCTGATCCCTCAAGTCGACGGCCAGTTGCGACCTTCCAGCCATTCACCACCGAGATGGCCAAGGACATGGGCATCTCGACACGCCAGCTCAGAGGCCGTCGGTTCCGACGAGTCATGCACGGCGTCTTCATCGACCACCGGGTCCCCGACTCGCTCCCGGTCCGCACCCGCTCCGCGCTGCTTGTCAGTCCGGGAGGAGGGACCGCAAGCCATCTCACTGCAGCGTGCCTGTGGGCAGCGAATGCCCAGCGAACGGGCCACATCCACCTCTCCTACCGACAGTTCGGGTCGAGCACCCGGCACGAGATCAAGATCCACCGCTTCACGTATCCCCTCGACACCAGCAGCCGACACGGGATTCAGGTGACGAGTCCGGGCATGACCTTCATGCATCTCGCGGTGGTGCTGGATCTGGTTCAGCTGACCGCGTTCGGGGACATGCTCGTCAAGCGCAAGGTCATCACCCCCGACGAGCTCATCGGGTATGCGCTGGCCTGGTCTCATCACGGCGCTCACCTGGGGAGTCTCGCGGCGTCATACGTTCGGGGCAGAGTGGACTCGGTTCCCGAGAGCAACTTACGCATGTTGCTCGTCCTGGCCGGACTCCCCGAACCCACCGTGAACTTCCCGATCCTGCGCCCCAACGGCGAGGAACGGTACCGACTGGACCTTGCATACCCGGAGATCATGCTGGCCATCGAGTACGACGGCCGGTGGCACGACGATCCCGAGCAAGCCGCCAAGGACGAGGTGCGTCGGTCGTGGCTGCGCCGGCAAGGGTGGACGGTCATCGTCGTCAAGGCGAGCGACCTCTATGAGAACGCCGACCTCACCGTCGAGCGCATCGCCGCCGAGCTGTCGGCACGGGGGATACTGCTCGGACCGCGACGGCACGACTATCAGCGCTACTTCGGCCCGGTGCTCGCATCAGAGGACGATCCCTTCTGGGGTCCGTCACAGGCCTGACTCACCGTGCCACAACCTGGTAA
>JAAYSB010000206.1 GCA_012518475.1 Intrasporangiaceae bacterium
CTCGCGTGGCGACTACGGCGCCTCGACCGGGAGCCGGTGCGGCGGGGGCTGGAGGCCCAAGGCTGCGCCGTCGTCCCCTGGCAGGGACCGCACACCCTGGGCCGGGTGCTGCGCGAGATCACCCGCAACCGCGCACGTCTGGTGCGCCAGTGAGCTCGAAGTCACCGCCTGAATTCCCCGGGAGCTCACCTGTGGACCGGAATGCTTCCGGTCCGATGTCGAACGTTCCGGTCCAGAGTCCGCTCTCGGCCACGAACGACCCCGAGGACGGCCGGCTCGTCCGGGACCGTCCGGCGGCTCGTCAGTCGGTGGCCCTGCGCGGAGTCGCCCTCGCCCTGCTCCTCCTCGCCGCCCTGGCTTCGTGGCCGGCCGGCGAGCCGCCGACTCTGCTCCTCATCGCCGGTGTCATCGGTCTGGGAGCCCTCGCCGTGGCGCGACCCGCCTCGTCGGCGAGCGTCTTCGTCTTCCTGCTCGTCATGTGGTGGTGGGCCGTGGCTGACGTCCCGCTGTTCCACTGGGCCGGGGTCGTCGCGCTCGTCCTTCTGGTAGGCGCGCACGTCCTGCTCACGGTCGCGGCACTCGCGCCCCTCTCGGCGCCGCCTCAGCAGGACATCGTGAGGCTCTGGCTGCGCCGGGGCGCGTGGATGTCCGCTGCCGGGACCCTCGTTCTCGGAGCCGCCTGGCTCCTGACCGACGTTCCGGAGAGCCCGATCCTCGGTGCAGCCGCTCTCGTCGTCACCCTCGCAGTGGTGCTCGCAGTGGCGCTGCGCTTCCCCAGCGACTAGCGGTCAGATGAACAGCGCAGGGTCCCGGAAGAGCGCCTCGTAGGGGTCCTCACCTGGGTGGTCGGGCATCCGCACCTGCGCAGGTATGCCCGTGGCAACGGCCCCGGACGGGATGCCCTTGACGACAACGGAGTTGGCGCCGACCTGCGCCCCGTCACCGATCTCGATCGCACCGAGGATCTTGGCCCCTGCACCGATGGTGACGTTGTCGCCGAGGGTGGGGTGGCGCTTGACCTTCTCGAGCGAGCGGCCCCCGAGGGTCACGCCGTGATAGAGCATGACGTCGTCACCGATCTCGGCGGTCTCGCCGATGACGACACCCATGCCGTGGTCGATGAAGAAGCGCCGCCCGATCTGGGCACCGGGGTGGATCTCCACACCGGTGATGGCACGCGACGCCGTCGACAGCAGCCGGGCCGCGGGCTTGAGCTGCTCGTGCTGCCACATCGCGTGAGCGACCCGATGCGACCAGATGGCATGCAGCCCAGGGGAGTTGAAGGCGACATCCGCCCGCGTCTCGGCTGCAGGATCCCGCGCGATGGCCGCGTCGAGGTCCTCGAGGAGGCGCTCCCGCGCCCGCTGAGCCACAGCGCGCAGCCGCCCCGCAGCGCCGGTGCGGCGCGCGCGGGACTGGCCGTTCGCATACAGAGTCATGGGAGTCACCCGGCGCGGTTCACTCGCCGAGACCCTCGAAGAGGATCGTCGACAGGTAGCGCTCGCCGAAGCTCGGGATGATGACGACGATCGTCTTGCCGGCGTTCTCCGGACGCGAGGCCACCTCGTTGGCGGCCGCGAGCGCGGCACCGGAGGAGAGCCCGACGAGCAGACCCTCCTGAGTCGCGGCCTTCCGGGCCCACTCGACGGCGGTCGTGGCGTTGACGTCGATGACCTCGTCGTAGATCTCGGTGTCGAGGATCTCCGGGACGAAGTTCGCGCCGATGCCCTGGATCTTGTGCGGACCGGGCTGGCCGCCGTTGAGGATCGGGGACTCCTCGGGCTCGACGGCGATCATCTGCACGCCGGGCTTGCGCTCCTTGAGGACCTGGCCGACGCCGGTGATCGTGCCGCCGGTGCCGATGCCAGCGATGACGATGTCGACCTCGCCGTCGGTGTCCGACCAGATCTCCTCGGCGGTCGTGCGGCGGTGGACCTCCGGGTTGGCGGCGTTGGCGAACTGGCGGGCGAGGACCGCGCCACGCTCCTGGGCGATCTCCTCGGCCTTGGCGACAGCGCCCTTCATGCCCTCCGAGCCGGGGGTGAGGACGAGCTCGGCGCCGTAGGCACGCAGGAGCGTCTTGCGCTCCTGGCTCATCGTCTCGGGCATCGTCAGGACAACCTTGTAGCCCTTGGCGGCGCCGACCATCGCCAGCGCGATACCGGTGTTGCCGGACGTGCCCTCCACGATCGTCCCCCCGGGCTGGAGCTGACCACTCTGCTCCGCGGCCTCGATGATCGAGACACCGATCCGGTCCTTGACCGAGTTGGCCGGGTTGTAGAACTCGAGCTTGGCCGCGACGGTCGCCTCGGACTCGATGATGCGGTTGATGCGGACCAACGGGGTCCGACCGATGAGCTCGGTGACGTCGGCATAGATAGGCACGGGGTCTCCTTAGACAGGGTTCAGGGTCGATATCGGACGTTATGGCCATGCTAACCGCCCGTTATCCGTCGGTATTCCCCGGTTCCAGATGCTGACCGGATCGTCAGTCGCGATGTCACAGATCCGACCCATCGGACACTTCGCCGGTGAACGCGCCTCGTCCACACGGGAGGAACCAGGACCCTCACCCCGTCGCCGCCGGCCTGGGGTTGCAGCCCCCACGAGACTGTGAGGCGACGCTCATCACGCCGCCGGTTCTCGCGCCGAACGCCCCACGTAGACTCGCCCGCATGGACCTTAGCCCTCTGCAGTTCGTCGCGATTGCGCTGTGCTTCACCATCCCGCTCATCGGATGGGCCCTGCTGTTCCGGCAGGTGGCGCGGTTCTGGAAGCACTTCCAGCTCGGCCAGCCGGCGGTGCGCACGGACAACCCCACTGCCCGGTCCCTGACCCTGGTCAAGGAGTTCCTCGGACATACCCGGATGAAGCGGCTGCCGCTGGTCTCGATCGCGCACTGGTTCACCGCCATCTCGTTCCTGGTCCTGTTCGCCACGCTCGTCAACGCGTTCTTCCAGCTCATCTGGCCCGACTTCCGGTTGCCGATCATCGGGCACTTCCCGCCGTTCGAGTGGCTCGTCGAGCTCTTCGCCTGGGCCGGCCTCATCGGCATCATCGCCCTCATCGTCGTCCGCCAGCGCAAGCACCCGCGCAACTCCGCCGGGGTCGAGGGACGCCGTTCGCGGTTCTTCGGGTCGGTCTGGTGGCAGGCCTACTACGTCGAGTTCACTATCCTCGCGGTGACGATCTGCATCCTCCTCCTCCGCACCCTCGAGGCCGCGCACATCACGCTCGTCGAGCCGGAGACGAGCATCGGGCTGCACTTCCCGCTCACCGGCTGGCTGGCCGACATCTGGTCGGGGCTGTCCGTGGGGACGGTCGAGCAGCTCATCGTCCTCGTCGCCATGATCAAGATTCTCATCTCCTTCGCGTGGATGATCACGATCTCGGTCCAGCCGACGATGGGCGTCGCTTGGCACCGCTTCCTCGCCTTCCCGAACATCTGGTTCAAGCGCAACGCCGACGGCCGGACCGCCCTCGGTGCGCTCGAGCCGATCCGGATCAAGGGTGAGGAGCTGAACTTCGAGGAGATCGAGGACCTCGACGAGGACGCTGCGCTCGGCGTCGGCAAGGTCGAGGACTTCACCTGGAAGGGCCTGCTCGACTTCTCCACCTGCACCGAGTGCGGTCGCTGCCAGAGCCAGTGCCCCGCCTGGAACACCGACAAGCCGCTCTCCCCCAAGCTGCTCATCATGTCGCTACGCGAGCACGCCCAGGCCAAGGCGCCCTACATCCGGGCGACCGAGGAGCAGCGCGAGTCGCTGTCCGACGGGCTCAAGGCCATCGGCGAGCTGCCGCTCATCGGTCAGACCGGCTACGACATCGACCACCCGCTCACCGCATACGCCCCGTTCAGCGGTCAGCAGACCCCCGCCGTCATCGACGAAGACGTCCTGTGGTCGTGCACGACCTGTGGCGCCTGCGTCGAGCAGTGCCCGGTGGACATCGAGCACGTCGACCACATCGTCGACATGCGCCGCTACCAGACCCTCATCGAGAGCGCCTTCCCGTCCGAGCTCGGTGGCCTGTTCAAGAACCTCGAGAACAAGGGCAACCCGTGGGGCATGGGCCAGCGCGCCCGCCTCGACTGGGCCAAGGACCTCCCGTTCCCGGTCAAGATCCTCGGCCAGGACGTCGAGTCGGCCGACGACGTCGACTACCTGTTCTGGGTCGGCTGCGCCGGCGCCTACGAGGACCGCGCCAAGAAGACGACCCGCGCAGTCGCCGAGCTGCTCGACGCTGCCGGAGTCTCCTTCGCGATCCTCGGTGACGGCGAGACCTGCACCGGCGACTCGGCCCGCCGCGCGGGCAACGAGTTCCTCTACCAGATGCTGGCCCAGCAGAACGTCGAGGTGCTCAACGAGGTCGGCGCCACCAAGATCGTCGTCACCTGCGCGCACTGCTTCAACACCATCAAGAACGAGTACCCGCAGCTCGGCGGCCAGTACGAGGTCGTCCACCACACCCAGCTGCTCAACCGCCTTGTCCGCGAGAAGCGGCTCGTCCCGGTCGCGCGTCCGGATGAGGTGCCCGGCAAGTCCACGGCCAAGAACCCGGCCTCGACCGCCCCCGTCGTCACCTATCACGACCCGTGCTACCTCGGTCGGCACAACAAGGTGTATGCCCCGCCCCGCGAGCTCATCGGCGCCCTGCCCGGTGTCGAGCTCAAGGAGATGGAGCGCAGTGGCGAGAAGTCGTTCTGCTGTGGCGCCGGCGGTGCCCGCATGTGGATGGAGGAGAAGCTCGGCACCCGGGTCAACATGAACCGCACCGAGGAGGCCCTCGCCACCGGAGCAGACCGGATCGCCATCGGCTGCCCCTTCTGCCGGGTCATGATCTCCGACGGCCTGACGGCCAAGCAGGCCGACGGCATCGGTGAGGACGTCGAGGTCGTCGACGTCGCCCAGATGCTGCTCGCTGCTGTGCGCCGGGGTCAGGAGCCCGAGGCTGTCGAGGAAGAGGCCCCCGAGCCCGAGCCCGCCCCCGCCGGCTGAGTCCCACGTTTTCCGCCCAGTGCGGGAAGTGCCTTCTTTGGGCGCGGAACGTTCCCGCCCAGAGCAGGCACTAGTCGCCTTGGGCGGGAATCAGGAGGTCGACCCTGGGCAGGACAGGTGAGGTCAGCGCAGGATGCCAGTGTTCTGGCCGACTGCGGTCTGCATCGTGCGGACGACGAGGAACGCATCGCGCAGGTGCTCGCGCTCGAAGTCGGACAGGTCCTTGGGATTGAGGTAGTTCGTCGGCGCCTCTCCGGCAGCGATCTGCCGAGCCTGGTGCTCGAGGCGGATCGTCGCGATGACGTCATACGCCGCGACCACGTCCCGTCCACCGGAGGTCGAGATGACGTCCACCTCCTCGGCCGCGAGGAGCCGCGCGCGGGTGTTCACCTCGGTGAGCCGGCCCTTGAGCGCATACACCCGGCCGAGATCGACGACGGGGATGACTCCGCCGTGCTTGAGGTCGATCTCACGCTTGTGCTCCCCGGAACGCTCGGGGGCGATATGCCGGAGGAAGTTCAGCGGAGGCTGGTGCTTCATCGAGTTCGAGGTCATATGCGCTACGAAGATCGAGTTGGCGCTAGCCCGGCGCAGGGTGTCGTGCTGGAGCTCGGTGAACAGAGACCGGTCGCCGGCGATCGGACGCAGGTCGAACATCACTGAGGCGAGCATCTGGGCCTCGACCGACGGCTTGGCGATCCACGCATCGAAGTAGCGTCGCCACACCCGCACCGGCTGGCGCCATCTCGGGTTGGTCGCCATCATGTCGCCGGCGCAGTAGACATAGCCGCAGGCGTTCATCCCGTCCGAGACGAACCGGGCGAGACGCTCGAAGTACGCGTCGTGACCGGGGTCCATCGAGTCGTCGATGATCAGGCCGTTGTCCTGGTCGGTGACACCGGTCTGCTCGCGACGCCCCTGGGAACCGCAGGCAGCCCATACGTACGGCACCGGGGCCGGTCCGAGCTCGTTCTCGGCCAGCGCGAGCAGCCGCTTGGTGACGGCGTCGGCGACATCGGTGATGCGGCGGGTCACCGTCGCGTGCGGCTGGTTGGCATCGACCAGCCGGACGAGCAGGTCAGGCAGCCCGCGCATGACATCGACCATCTGCGGGACGGAGTCGGCCCCAGCGATGTCGTAGGTGAGAAGGTCTGTCGCCAGGGCATGGATCCGCGTGACGTCGGTGGCCGTGACGATCCCGACGATCTGGCCGCCGTCAGTGACGGGCACGTGCCCGATGTCGCGGGCGAGCATGAGCCGCAGCAGATCTGCGACGACAGCAGTGGGTGGCAGCGAGACCGGATCCGGGGTCATGGCCGCGGCGATGGGATCGGCGCTCGACAGCCCAGGTGCGACGACGCGGTTCGTCATGTCCCCATCAGTGACGATCCCGACGAGCCGCTCGCCGTCGACGACGGGCAGGCAGGAGATGTCTCGGTCACGCATGATCCTGGCGGCATCGGCGATGGGCAGGGTCGGGGAGCATGTGATCGGGTCCACCGTGGCGATCTCCGTGACGGCCAGGTCGACGAGGGCCTTGGCGCGCTGGCGTGCCTCGGGTCGGTCGAATGTCCTGGACTTCGTGGTGGATCGCGCGCCGTCGGCTGCCATGACAGAACCGTATCGAGCCGTTGCCGTCCACGGGCCCGGCGACGGGGACTTCTCCCCATGTTGCTTCCTGCTCACCTCCTCTAGCGTGATCGCCATGACACTCGGTGGGGACCCCGACCGGCAGGCGTGACCAAGGACGAAGCGATCGCGATCGCCGATCACGCCTATGCGATCCTGCGTCAGGGCAGGTACCGGGCCGCCATCCTCCTCACTGCGGGCACCGCTCCCGGGGTCGAGCCGATCGTGGTGACCTCGGTCTAGGACCTGCCTATCCGCGGTCGGCACGCTGCGGCGCTCGAGGAGCGCTACGGTCCCCAGCCCGGCGACGGGTCGCCACCGGACGATCTCGACGCCGGGTGATCACACCGGCCGAGCAGATGGGTATGCGTACCCATGCCTGGCGCACCCTGTTGCGGTTGAGTGGATCAGCCGGGCCGTGATGCCCTCACCAAGGCGGGGTGGTGAGGACATCACGGCCTGGCTTCACGTCTGACTTCAGCGCCGATCAGAGCCCGTCGAGGAAGGATCGCGCAACCGCGTCGTGGTTCTCCTGGTCGACATCTGTCCGGCGGAGCATCTCGCTCACCGTCTCGGTCGTCAGGGCTGCCGAGACCACGTCGAGCGCCTCACGCACCCGGTCGGCGTCCTCCGACCGCACCAACGGCACCATGTTCTGGCTGCCGAACAGTGCCTCGGTGTCCTCGAGGACGACGAGGTCGTTGACGACGATGGCGGGGTCGGTGGTGAAGATGTTCGCCGCGTCCACCTGGCCGTTGACCAGGGCCTGGACGAGGGCGGTCCCGCGCAGCGGCTGGAATGCCTGGAAGGTCAGTCCGTAGGTCTCCTCGAGACCGGGCAGACCCTGCGGACGCTCCTGGAACTCCGGGGGCGCTGCAAAGGTCATCTCGCCGGCGACGTCCGCGAGGTCGCCGATCGCGGTGAGGCCGTACTCATCGGCTGTCTCGCGCGTGACGGCGACCGAGTCGTTGTTCTCTGCGTTCGACTTCTCGAGGACGGTCAAACCGTCGGGCAGGAGCTCTTGCACGGCGGCATACACGGCGTCGGGATCGGTTTCGCTGAAGCTCTCGTCGAGGAAGAAGCCGAGCGCACCGGTGTACTCCGGGATGACGTCGACCGAACCGTCTTGGAGGGCGCGGATGTAGATCTCCCGGGAGCCGATCCCGGTGTTCGTCGTCGCGTTGATCCCCGCGTCGTTGAGGGCGCCGGCATAGATGTGCGCGAGCAGGATCGACTCCGAGAAGTCGGCCGAGCCGACGACGATCTCTTCGCCGTCATCTCCCCCGGCATCCGGATCATCCGCGTCCGCACCGGTGGTGGAGCCCGAAGGATCCTCGGTCGCCGAGTCGGTCGCGGTGCCGGTGTCTGCGTCGACCCCGGTATCCAGCGGGTCGGCGCCGTTCCCACCGCACGCGGTCAGGCCGATGAGAGCAGCCGCCGCGAGAGCGAGGGCGGGTCGGGTGCGGAACATGAGGAATCTCCTTCGGTCGGTATCTCGACGGTATGCGGTGTGCGCCTCCGTGCCCACCGCCCGGGCCGCGGGAGCTCAGCGCAACAAAGCCGGCCGTGCCACAACCTGGCAATGACCAGGTTGTGGCACGGCGATAGGGGGCTGCCGAGACACGTCCCGAGGCGCCTGGTCACGGCCCGGACACGAACTGTGAGAATGTCTTGACATAGTGATCTGGAGAAATCATTGTGGACACACACGGCGGACGGTGATGTCCGCCAGCGCAGCGAAAGCGACCCTGGATGGTTCAGATGACGTCACCCGGTCCAGCCCTGGGAGCGCTGGCCGGGCGGGTTGCGGCCGCGCCGATCTCATGGGGGATCTGTGAGGTGCCCGGGTGGGGGGAGATGCTCCCGGCAGAGCGGGTCCTCGCCGAGATGCAGGCCCTCGGCCTGCCCGCGACCGAGTTCGGAGCCCCCGGCTTCCTGCCTGCGGAACCCGAGCCTCTCCGTGAGCTGCTGAACCGCTTCGACCTCGCACTCGTCGGCGGCTTCGTCCCGCTCGTGCTCCAGAACCTCGACCAGCGCGCGGCGATGCTCGAGCGGGCCCGGGAGGTCGCCGACCTGTTCGCGGCCTGCGGTGCGACGCGCTTCGTCACCGCCCTGGTCCAGGACGACGGCTGGTCCCGGCCGACTCCACTCGATGCGGATGGGATGAAGGTCGTGGGAGAGGGACTGGCCGAGATCGACGAGATCGCCCGGAGCCGAGGCCTGCTCCAGGTGCTGCATCCCCACGTCGACACCCTGGTCGAGACGGCCCATGATGTCGAGCTCGCTCTCGAGCACACCGATGTCGCCTGGTGCCTCGACACCGGCCACCTCGTCGCCGGTGGTGTCGACCCCGTCGCGTTCGCCAAGAACAACGCGGGTCGGGTCGGCCACGTGCATCTCAAGGACGTCGCGACCGGGATTGCGTCCCGGGTCCTCGACCGCGATCTCACTCTCGTCGACGGTGTCAAGGAGGGGCTGTTCACCGTCCTCGGAGAGGGCGATGTCGCGGTCGACGAGGTCGTGCTCACCCTCGAGGAACAGGACTACGACGGGTGTTACGTCCTCGAGCAGGACACGGCTCTGGCGACTCTGCCCGACGAGGGCTCCGGACCGGTTCGTGACGTAGCAGCCTGTCTGGACTACCTTCGAACCACAGTTGTGCCGCGACTCCCGCAGCACTCCACTCGCTGACA
>JAAYSB010000207.1 GCA_012518475.1 Intrasporangiaceae bacterium
CCAACACGCGAATCGAGTGGCTGTACGCCGACCTGGCGGTGATGTGCGCAGGTGCGGCCACCACCGCGGTCTATCCGTCGACCACCGTCGACGACGTGGGCTTCATCCTCTCCGACAGCGGCGCCCGCCTCGTCTTCGCCGAGGACGACGCGCAGATCGCCAAGCTGCGCACCCAGCGCGAGCACCTTCCTGATCTCATGCGCGTCATCACCTTCGACGGCGAGTCGGACGGCGACTGGGTCATGAGCATGGCTGACCTCGAGGCCCTCGGTGCCCAGCACCTGGCGGCCGACCCATCAGCTGTGGACGACGCGGTCGCGGCGGTGCGACCGGAGCACCTGGCGACCTTGATCTATACCTCGGGAACCACCGGCCGCCCGAAAGGGGTGGAACTGCCGCACCGCTGTTGGACCTACCTCGGCGCCGGCGCTGAGGCCATCGAGATCCTGCGCTCGGATGACCTGCTGTACCTGTGGCTGCCCCTCTCACACTCCTTCGGCAAGATGCTCGCCGCCGTCCAGCTCCAGATCGGCTTGCCCAGCGCCGTCGACGGGCGCGTGGACAAGATCGTCGACAACCTCGGTGTCGTGCGACCCACGATCATGGCCGGCCCGCCCCGGGTCTTCGAAAAGGTCCACGGCCGCATTCACCAGACCATGGCCGAGACGGGCGGCATCCGGTCGCGTCTCTTCGACTGGGGCTTCGCTGTGGGGGCACGAGGCGCCACGGCACGCGCCGACGGGCAGCCGCTAGGTCGCCTGCTCAGACTGCAGCTCGCGCTCGCCGACCGTCTCGTGCTCGCCAAGGTGCGGGACCGGCTCGGAGGCCGGATGCGGTTCATGATCTCGGGCAGCGCCGCCCTCTCGCCGGACATCGCCACCTGGTTCCAGACGGCCGGCCTGACGCTCATCGAGGGGTACGCGCTGACCGAGACCGGCGGCGGTGCCTGCATCGGGGACCCGGACAATCCTGCGGCAGGGGTCGTCGGGCCTCCGCTCGTGGGATCCGAGCTCGGTATCGCCGATGACGGGGAGATCCTGCTCAGGGGCCCGCACGTCATGCGGGGCTACCACAACCTGCCTGAGGAGACTGCTCGTGTCCTCAGTCCCGAGGGCTGGTTCTCCACCGGCGATATCGGTGAGGTGGACTCGCAGGGCAGGTTGCGGATCACGGACCGCAAGAAGGACCTCATCAAGACGTCCGGGGGCAAGTACATCGCCCCGCAGCCGATCGAGGCCCAGTTCAAGGCGCTCTGCCCGCTTGCGAGCCAGGTCCTCGTGCACGCCGAGCACCGCAAGTACGCGACCGCGCTGGTCGCTCTCGACAGCGACGCTCTGCCCCAATGGGGCCGCGCCCAAGGACTTGAGGACGATGAGTTCTCCCGGCTGGCTGCGGATCCCTCCGTCCGTGCCTACGTGGGCACCTGCTTCGAGAAGCTCAACGACCAGCTGAACCGTTGGGAGACCATCAAGGACTTCCGGATCCTCGACCACGACCTCACGGTCGACGCCGACGA
>JAAYSB010000208.1 GCA_012518475.1 Intrasporangiaceae bacterium
CATCCGGCGCAGCACTCCCCTCACGCGCAGCACGCTCATCCGGCGCAGCACTCCCCTCACGCGCAGCACGCTCATCCGGCGCAGCACTCCCCTCACGCGCAGCACTCTCATCACTCGCAGCATTCTCGTCACGGGGGGCGTGGAAGTCGTGGGCCTCGTCGGTGCTCGACGTCGCAGCCGCGGCCTCGGCGAGCGCATCGGCCGAGACAGTGACGTGCAGGACCGTCTCAACGGAGGCGTTGCCACTGATCAGATCGAGCACGGCGTGGGCTCGCGCCTGGTCAAGGGTGGGGTACGTGCCGGCGGCCTTGTACTGCTGTGCCAGGGCAGTGACCGCCGCCCAGACCTCGGCGGACCGCTCGGAGGGGAAGACACCCTCCCAGGTGTCGGTCCCCGGCTCGCCGGCCCGCCGACGCAGACCGACGTTGTTGCGCGCTGCGCGGATGCGCTCCTTGAGGAGCTCTGGGGCGAGCGCGAAGAGAATGTCCCTGGTCCGTCGCCGGAGGGCCGGGCCGGACTTGGACGGCATCTCGTCCTCGAGCGCGGTCACCACTGCGCGCGCCAGATCGGGCGGCACCTCTGCCAGCTCACCCGCGATGCACCTGGCCTTGTAGTCATCCAGCCGCCCCGAGACCATGGCCTCGCGGATAGCAGGAACACGGACGACTCTCGTCACCGCCTGCTCGACCTGGTCCTGCGCGAAGCGGGTCGTGACACCCTGTGCCGTGGCCGCCATCGCGGCTGCATCCAGGCTCACCGTCCCGAGCCCGTTGACCTGCTCGACGATCACCCCGTCCTCGTTGACGACCTCGTCGATCGCTGCCAGCCGCACGAGCGCCACGTCGCGAGCCGAAGCGAGCACCGACATCGCCGTGGAGATCTCGGTCAAGACATCCATCCACTCACCGGCCGTCCGCTCCCCGGTCGGCACAGACGACACCTCGACGGCACCGCGGACCATGTCCACGATGCCATGCACCGAACCGGTGCTCGAGGCGGTCTTCAGCTCCATGAACAGAGTCAACCAGGGAGGTCTGACAGACCTTCGCGAGCAGATCGCGACGCAGATCCGGACGCAGATCGCGACGCAGATCCGGACGCGGATCCGGACAGATCCGGACAGCTCCGGACAGCTCCGCGACCGTCTCACCGCATACCTCCGCCGGGCGAATCGTGTATGCGGCGCTCCCCTCAGCGAGACACGAAACCGAGCGACCAGCGGCCATCGGCTCCCTCCCGGACAGCGACCTTTCCGGTCGCCGACATCCCAAGGCTGAGGGTGTCCACCTGTCGCGCAGAGCGTCGACAACATCTGCCGATCCGTCTAGTCTCAGGTTCTGAATGGGCACGCCTAGTACACCGACGTCAGGAGGACCCGTGCAGCCCCCGGTGATGTTCTCGGCCACGTGGTGCGGGCACTGCACGCGGCTCAAGCAGCAGCTGAAGCGCCTCGACGTGCCGTTCGAGGTCATCGACGTCGACGAGCAGCCCGAGCACCTGCCGGCCCTCGCCGAGGCGAACAACGGCTCCTGGCTCATCCCGACCGTGCGGTTCGCCGACGGCACCGTCATGGTCAACCCGAGCGCCGCGGAGGTGGCCACGCACTATGCTGCCCAGTCCTGAACAGGCCCCCCTGCCTGGCGAGAGCGCGCGGGACTCCGTCGCCGAGAACCTTCGCAGACACCGGCTGCGCCGCGCCCTGAGTATGCGTGAGCTGGCCGATCGTGCCGGCTCGTCCAAGGGTCTGCTGAGTCAGATCGAGCGAGGCGTGGCCAACCCGACCCTCGACGTCCTCAGTCGCCTGGCCGAGGCTCTCGACATCACCGTCTCGGACCTCATCCGTCCGGTCCTGCTCCGACCCGAGGTCGTGCGCGCGGAGTCGGCACCGGCGAGAGGAGAGATCGCGGTGCGCACCCTGTTCACGACGATGGAGCGGCGCCGCACCGAGCTCAGCGAGGCTCACCTGGCACCGGACGTGCGAAGCGCGAACACTGCCCACGGCCGGGGCGCGGTCGAGCTCGCCTATGTCGTCGACGGTTCGGTCCAGGTGGAGTCACAGGGGTGGCAGGTCGACCTGGGCAAGGGTGATGCTCTGCAGTTCTCCGCGGAGCACGCCCACACGTACGTCGCCGGACCGTCGGGGGCTGTGCTCCTCACCCAGGTGGGGTTCGTCGACGATTGAGCCAGGAGGGGTCCTCTCGCGGGACGGCTTGAAGCAGCTGCCGCGTGTAGGCATCCTCCGGCATCGTCAGCACCCGGTCAGTGGGCCCGGACTCGACGCACCGCCCGCCCTGCATCACATAGAGCCGGTCCGTGATCTCCCGCACCACCGCCAGGTCGTGGGTGACGAACAGCAGCGCCATGCCCAGGTCGGTCCGCAGCTCGCGAAGGAGCTCGAGGATCTGTGCCTGCACCGACACGTCCAGGGCCGACACCGCCTCGTCACAGATGAGCAGCCGCGGCTGTGCCGCGAGAGCACGCGCGATCGCCACCCGTTGGCGTTGGCCACCTGAGAGGGCGGCCGGTCTGCGTTGGGCGTATGCGGTGGGCAGGCCGACGCGTTCGAGCAGGGCTTCGGCGTCGGGTCGCCGACTCGGCTTCCCGAACGCGTGGAGGATCTCGGAGAGCGTCGCACCGATCGAACGCATGGGGTTCAGGCTCGAGTACGGGTCCTGGAAGACCATCTGCACGTCACCGCGTAGTCGTCGGCGGTCGGCGCCGCTCAGTGACGCCCACGAGTCGAACTCCTTGCCGGCGAACTCGATCGACCCGGCGGTCGGGGTCTCCAGGCCGACCACGCAGCGGGCCAGTGTCGTCTTGCCGGAGCCGGACTCGCCGACCACCCCGACGGCTTCGCCCTCGTGCACCGTGATCGAGACCGAGTCCAGCGCTGGTGAGGCGGATCCGGGGAAGGTCTTCGACAGGTCGACGGTCCGCAGCAGTGCCGGCGCAGCGTCATGGACAGCGGCCCCCGGCCAGGGTGGGAGCGGCTTGTCCAACGAGGGCTCCGCGTCGAGGAGTCGCTTGGTGTACTCCTCACGCGGATTGGCGCGGATCTCCTGCGTCGGCCCGGACTCGACGACCCGTCCGTCCTTGAGGACGAGGACGCGCTCGCACATGGAGAAGGCGACGCGCAGGTCGTGAGTGATGAGGATGAAGCCCATCCCGCGGTCGGCCTGCACGCGGCGGATGAGTCGGAGCACCTCGCGCTGGGTGGTGACGTCGAGAGCGGTCGTGGGCTCATCGGCGATGAGCAGGACCGGATCACGGACGAGGGCGGCGGCCACGCCGACGCGCTGACGCATACCCCCGGAGAGCTGGAACGGGAACTGGCCGGCGACCTTCGCGTCGAGGCCGACCTCGGCGAGGCGCCGCTCGACCTCCTGTGAGCGGGCGGCCGGGTTGCGCCGGACCGCAGAGGGCAGGGCGTCGGCCAGCTGCGGGCCCACCCGTCGGAGCGGGTTGAGGAGGGTGAACGGGTCCTGCATGAGGAGGGCGACGCGCTCGCCACGCAGGGGCTTGGTCTTCGCGGGGTCGCCGTCGACGGTCACCCCGTCGACGATGATCGATCCGGTTGCGGTGAGTCCGGCGGGGAGGAGGCCCAGGATGCTGCGGGCGGTGAGGGTCTTGCCGGAGCCGGACTCCCCCACGAGCGCGACGGACTCCCCGGGGCCGACGGCGAGGTCGACGTCCGAGAGCAGGGTGACGGTCTCGCCGTCCCGTGAGCGGGTGACGCCGAGACCGCGGACCTCGAGCAGCGCCCTCATCGGCTCTGTCCCCGCTCGTCGAGGCGCTGGTGGATCCAGTCGCCGACGATGCTCACCGAGGCTGCGGTGAGGATGATCGCCAGACCCGGTGCGGTCGCTGCCCAGGGGTTCGAGGCGAGATAGGTGCGGTTCTCGGCCAGGGTCCGGCCCCAGTCCGCGGAGCCCGGCTCGACACCCATGCCGAGGAACGACAGGGACGAGAGAGCGACGAGGGCGAACGCGAAGTTGAGGAAGGCGTTCCCGACGACGACCGGGGCGATGTTCGGCCAGATGTGGCGCAGCACGATGCGTGGGGCAGAGAGGTTGGAGAGGGTGGCTGCCTCGACGTACGGGCGCCGGCGTTGCTCGAACACGGCGGCGCGCACGACGCGGGTGTCACCGGGGCTGAAGAGGAACACCATGACGATGATCGCCAGGACGAAACCGCCGCCGAGGATGCCGGTGACGACGATCGCGACAAGGAGTGCGGGGAGGGAGAACATGAGGTCGGCCCAGCGCATCGCGACGAGGTCGATCCACCCTCCCCGCCATCCCGCGGGGAGCCCGACGAGGTGTCCGATGAGCATGGAGCCGAGGGCGACGAGGACTGCGCCGACGATGGCGGGGCGGGCGCCGACGACGAGGAGCTGGAGGACGTCTCGGCCGAGGTCGTCCGTGCCGAGCCAGTGCTCCGAGCCGGGTCCGGTCAGGCCGGTCATGAGGTCCTGGGCCTGCGCGTTCGGCAGGAGCATCGGGCCGAAGGCTGCCGCGAGTGCGGCCAGCGTCGTGATGACGAGGGCGAGGACGACGAGGAGCCCCGGCCAGCGGCGGCGGGACCGGGCGAGCTGGGGGCGTGCCTCGACGACGCTCATGCCCGTCCTCCGGTGCGCAGGCGCGGGTCGGCGATGAGGTAGGAGGCGTCGACGAGGATGTTGATCGCCGCGATCGCGACGGTGAGGAGGAGGGCGATCGCCTGCACCACGGGCACGTCCTTGAACGTCACCGAGTCGACGAGGAGGGAGCCCAGTCCGGGAAGGGCGAAGACGACCTCGACGAGAACGGTGGCGACGAGCGTCGAGGTGAGGATCAGACCGGCTGCGGTGAGGACGGGAACGAGGGAGTTGCGGACGGCATACCCGAGTACCTGTCGGTCACTCAGGCCGCGGGCGCGGGCGAAGGTGACGTAGTCCTGGCCGAGCTCGCGCACGAGGGAGGAGCGGGTGAAGCGGACGAGGAGGCCGGCGCCGGCGAGACCGAGGGCGACGGCCGGCAGCGTGAGGTGCCAGAGGGAGTCGAGGAAGCCCTCGCCGCTGCCATAGACGGGGAACCAGTCGAGGCGGACGGCGAAGACCATGAGCAGGAGCAGGCCGAGTGCGAACGGCGGGGCGCTGAGGCCGGCCACGCTGCCCGCGACGACGAGCCGGTCGAGCAGCCGGCCGCGGCGGACCGCAGCGAGGATGCCGAGGGGGACGCCGACGAGGACGGCGAGCAGTCCGCCGTAGAGGGTGACTGCGAGCGTCAGCGGCAGCCGGTTCCCCACCATCGAGACCACGTCACCGCCGGTGCGGATCGAGGTGCCGAGATCGCCGCGGATCGCGTCGCCGAACCAGCGCAGGTACTGGGTGAGGAGGGGGTCGTCGAGGTGGTACTGCGCGCGGACGGCAGCCCGGGTCGCGTCGGTGACGGGGCGGTTGCCGAGGAGGGTCTGCTCGACCGATCCCGGGGAGAGATAGACGAGCGAGAAGATGCCGATCGACAGGATGAGGACGACGACGACGGTGCCGGCGAGGCGGACGAGGAGGAACCTGCCCCACTCCCTCATCGGAGCACTCCGTGACGGGTGAGCCAGTCGGTCACCCGGCGGCAGGCATCGCTCTGCTGGTCGGGGTCGATGAGCTCGTGCCCGGCGCCGGCATAGACGACGAGGTCGGTCGGGACGCCGGCCGCGGCGAGACTGCCGTGGAGCTGCTCGGCCTGGGCCAGGGGCGTGACCCGGTCCTCTGCGCCGTGCACGACGAGTGTCGGTGTTGGACAGGGAGCCTCGTCATAGACGGGTGAGTGACTCACGAGCACGTCGCGTCCGGCGGCGGTGCGGCGGTCGCCGTC
>JAAYSB010000209.1 GCA_012518475.1 Intrasporangiaceae bacterium
CGCGCTCGGTCACCTCGCCGGGATCTCCTCGGGTTTCCGCAACGTCGGTGACGGGCTGTTCCGGAGCCGCACCTACGTGGCCGGGGACGACGAGGTGAGCGTCGCATACCGATTCGTGCGTTCCGGTCTCGAGGTTGAGACGCCGCCGGTGGGAGCGGAGGAGGTCGGGCTCGTCGAGCACGCAGCCGACCGGGTCGTCCTCGTCCTCGACGGGGTTCGCCGGGCCTTCGACGTCTCCCGGCACCCGGTCGCCGTCCAGGACGAGCCGGCTGTCGCGACCGACTCGGCACTGGGTTCGGTCGAGCTGCGGACCGCCCCCCGCTTCGTCGACCCGTCGGCACAGGCCCCCGAGGGTGCGCTCGTTGCGCCGATGCCCGGAGCGGTCGTGCGGATCGCGGTCGAGGTGGGAGACACCGTCACCGCCGGCCAGCCGCTCATGTGGCTCGAGGCGATGAAGATGGAGCACGCCATCTCTGCGCCGGCCGATGGCGTCGTCAGTGAGATCACGGTGAGTCTCGGCCAGCAGGTCGAGCAGGGCACGGCTCTGGCGGTGGTCGACAGCGGCGAGGACGAGAGCGACGGGCAGGAGGAGTCCGCATGACACAGGCTGTCGAGCCGCGGGTCCGGGTGAGCACCGAGGGCGGGATCTGCACGGTCACCCTCGACTCGCCGCACAACCGCAATGCCCTGTCGAACCAGCTCGTCCGCGAGCTCACCGAGGCACTCGCCGCAGCCGACTCCGACGAGTCGGTCCGCTGCGTCGTGCTGACGCACACGGGCGGCACGTTCTGCGCCGGGGCGGACCTGTCCGAGGCGACGGAGGGCGGCAGCGGAGACCCGGTGCGCGACCGTGCCGAGCAGCTGGTCGACCTCCTCGAGGCGATCGTCCGGTGCGGCCGCCCGGTCATCGGGCGCATCGACGGCCACGTCCGGGCCGGCGGCATCGGCCTCGTCGCCGCGTGCGACATCGTCGTCGCCGGACCGTCCTCGACGTTCGCGCTCACTGAGGCCCGCCTCGGCCTGGCGGCGGCCGTCATCTCGCTGCCCCTGCTTCCCCGCCTGAGCGACCGGGCCGCCGCCCGGCTGCTGCTCACGGCGGAGAAGATCGACGCCGCCAAGGCCGAGCAGATCGGGCTGATCTCCGAGGCTGCCGACGACGTCGACGCCGCCGTTGCAGCCATCACCGCCGACCTTCTCCAGTGCTCCCCACAGGGACTGCGCGAGTCCAAGATCCTGCTCACCCACGGGCTGCTCGAGGACTTCGCCGCAGGTCGGGACCGCGTGGCCGAGCAATCCTCGCGACTGTTCTCGAGCGAGGAGGCCCTGGAGGGTATGACAGCATTCCTGGAGCGGCGACCGCCGCGCTGGGCGCAGGCCTGACCAGGGCCTGAGCCGGACCTGAACCGAACCGACCTGACCTGGAGAGCACGTGACGACGACGACCGAGCCGAAGCAGGACCGCAGCCGCGCAACGCAGCAGCGGCTGCTCGAGGCGGTCGTCACCTGCCTGGCGACGAAGGGCTACGAGGCGTCGACGGTCTCGGTCATCGCGGCCGAGGCGGGCATCAGCCGGGGCGCGGTCCAGCACCACTACCCGACCCGCGAGGACCTCGTCCTGGCCGCGCTCCGCTACATCTTCGACGAGCGCAAGGCGGCGATCGAGTCGACCGTGTCGCCACTTCTTCCAAATACCAGCGAAATGGCGATGTCGGCCCGGACCGGTCGGGCACGCGTGCACGCTGTCGTGGCCCTCATGGTCGAGGCCTATGGCGGGGACCTCTTCCGCGCCGCGCTCCAGGTGTGGACCGTCGCCGCCAACGACCCCCACCTCCGGGACGCGGTCCAGCCGATGGAGCGTACCTTCGCCCGGGAGGTGCACGAGATGGCGGTCCGACTCCTCGAGGTCGACGACTCCGACCCGCGCAGCCGCGCCCTCATCCAGGTCACCCTGGACGTCGCCCGTGGGCTGGCGCTGGCGAACCTGCTCACCGACGACACCAAGCGCCGGCGACGCGTCGTCAGCACGTGGGCCGACCAGCTCGCCGAGGCCCTCGGCGTCACCGACTAGACAAAGGCTCCGACCGCATACCCTCAACCGGCGTGCCGCAACCTGGCAATTACCAGGTTATGGCACGGGCAGGTCGGTCTGATCGTTCGTCAGAGCGCCGGAAGCTGGGCGTAGTCGAGCAGGAGGTACTTCGCCGGGCGGTCCTTCTTCGGATCGCCCTCGTCGCTCATGATGAGGAGCCGGTCCTCGCCTCCGACGGTCACTGAGTCGACCGACTCGACATTGTTGAGGTCGATCATCCCGGGCATCTCCAGAGCAGTCGGTGGGTCGGCCGGGTCGCCGGTCCAGCTCCACATCTGCGACATCTTGTCTCCCTCGGCATCCTCGATCTCGTTGACGATGAGGAACGAGCCGAGCACCGGGTCATAGCTGAGGGCCCGTATACCGCCACCCTGGAGGTCGAGCATGATCGGGTCGCCGAACTGGGGTGCAGCGCTTCCGGCGAGGACCTCCTCGGGGTTCTCGATGACGATGATGAGCGAGTCTGCGCCGACCATCGGCGAGCGCATGCCGAGGAGGAGGTTCCCGGTGGCCTTGTGGAAGGAGAGGCCCTCGATGTTGATCTCGTGGAAGTCGATCTCCTCACCGGTCTTCTCGAGGATGCTCGCCTTGAGTGCCTCGGCGCCTCCGAGTGCTGTGTGCAGCCCGGTGTACGAGCCGATGTCACCGACCTGTCCGCCCTTGATCTGGAAGCGGAGCAGCTGCTCCCGCTCGGGCTTGCGGCCGTCCTTTTTTGTCGGCGAGTGCGAGGTGATCGCATAGATGAACCCGTCGTCGTCGACCGACAGACCCTCGAGGTCACTGAGGGTCCGGCCGAAGCCGCGGGTGACCTTCAGGTCGA
>JAAYSB010000210.1 GCA_012518475.1 Intrasporangiaceae bacterium
CTCGGGGTCATGCCGCAGTACCACGTCGGCGGCTGGAACGTGCAGCCGCTGCTCATCCTCCGCGTCGGCGGGCTGCTCGTCCTCGAGCGCCGCTTCGAGCCCGGGCGTGCGCTCCGGCTCATCGAGGAGCACGGGGTCAGTGCCCTCATGGGAGTGCCGACGAACTATCTCCAGATGGCCCAGCACCCGGAGTTCCTCCACACCGACCTGTCCACCCTGCGGGTCGCGGTGACCGGCGGCGCCCCCGCACCGCTGTCGCTCCTGGCGATGTGGCACGACCGCGGGATTGCGCTGACCCAGGGCTACGGCCTGAGTGAGTCCGCCCCGAACGTCACGTGCCTACCCGCAGCCGAGAGCGTGTCTGCCGCAGGCAGCGTCGGATACCCCTATCCCTTCGTCGAGGTTGCCCTGCGCACCGACGAGGGGGTCATCGAGCACGGGGCCGCCGAGGGCGAGATCCTCGTGCGCGGACCGCAGACCATGGGGGGCTACCTCCACGACCCGGACGCCACCTCTGCCGCGTTCCTCGATGGGTGGCTGCGTACCGGGGACCGGGCCCGACGGGACAGCGCCGGCCGGTTGTGGATCGTCGACCGGATCAAGGACATCTTCATCTCCGGAGGGGAGTCCGTCGCCCCGGTCGAGATCGAGAACGCCCTCCTCGAGCACCCCGACGTCGCTGAGGCGGCGGTGGCGGGCATGCCGGACGAGGAGTGGGGCGAGCGGGCCGTGGCCTGGGTCGTGCCGCGCACCGGGTCCGGACTGCGTGAGGAGGACGTCATCGGCTTCGCGCGCGGACGGCTCGCAGGCTTCAAGGTGCCCACCCGGGTCGTCCTCGTCGACCGCATCCCACGATCGGGCGCGGACAAGCCGCTGCGTCGCCGGCTCGTCGCCGAGCTCATCGACGAGCTCAAGAGGGAACCGGGGAACCGGGGGACTCAGCGATGACGACCGAACCACGCACCGCGCGCGGACAGGAGACCAAGCGCCGCATCCTCGAGGCCGCCGAGAAGGTCTTCGCCGAGCACGGCTACCAGGGCGCCTCGGTCAGCAAGATCACCACCGCGGCCGGTGTCGGCCAGGGCACCTTCTATCTGTACTACCCGACCAAGCACGAGGTGTTCGTCGAGCTGGTCGACGATCTCAACCAGCGCGTACGGCAGGCGATGAGCACCGGCTCGCAGCGGGGCACGACCCGACTTGAGTCCGAGCGAGAGGGCTTTCGCGAGTTCTTCCGGTTCGCTGCGGAGCACCCGGCGATCTATCGGGTCGTCCGGGAGGCCGAGTTCGTCGCCCCTGAGGCCATGCGGCGGCACTACACCCGCATCGTCGACGGCTATGTGCAGGGACTCACGACCGCGCGCGCGGCCGGCGAGATCGACCCCGACCTCGACACCCGGGTCGCCGCGTGGGCGCTCATGGGCGTCGGCGAGATGATCGGCATGCGCTGGATCCTGTGGGAGGGGTCCGACGGCGAGGTGCCGGACTCGGTTCTCGACCAGATGACCCGCTTCATCCGTCAGGGCCTCGGCATCGCCCGGCCCACCGAATCTGCTGCTGAGGAGCACTCATGACCAACCTGGACGGACGCCGCGCCGTCGTCACCGGTGGAGCGAGCGGGATCGGCCGCGCCGTGGCCCAGGCCCTCGCCGGCGCCGGTGCCCACGTCGTCGTCGCCGACCGTGACGAGGCTGCGGCCCGCGAGGTCGCCGAGGACCTGGGCGGCACCCCGTGGATCATCGACCTCGACGACACCCGGTCCCTGGACACCGTCGACCTCGACGCCGACATCCTCGTCAACAACGCCGGGCTCCAAGTCGTCTCACCGATTCACGAGTACGACCCGGATACCTTCCGTCGGATCCAGCGGATCATGCTCGAGGCCCCCTTCCTCCTCATCCGCGCCGCCCTGCCTCGGATGTACGAGCGGGGCTGGGGCCGGATCATCAACATCTCCAGCGCCCATGGACTGCGGGCCTCGGCCTTCAAGAGCGCCTACGTCACCGCGAAGCACGGTCTCGAGGGCCTGTCCAAGGTCACCGCTCTCGAAGGTGGCCCGCACGGCGTGACGAGCAACTGCATCAACCCCGGCTATGTCCGAACACCCCTGGTGGAGAAGCAGATTGCCGACCAGGCCCGAAACCACGGCATCCCCGAGTCCGAGGTCGTCGAGAAGGTCATGCTCGCGAGTGTGGCCGTGAAGCGGCTCGTCGAGCCGACCGAGGTCGGCTCGCTCGCCCGCTGGCTGGCGAGCGACGATGCGGGCATGGTGACCGGTGCGAGCTACACGATGGACGGGGGGTGGACCGCCCGATGAGTGAGCAGCCGTTCTCTGCTCCCGTCGCCGGTGGGGACATCGCCGGTGCGCTCTGGAACGCCGGCGCGTCCGGCATACCCGTTCTGGGTCTGCACGGCATCACCGCGAACCACCGCTCCTTCCATGGCCTGGCGAAGGCACTGGATCGACCGGTGCTCGCGATCGACCAGCGTGGCCGGGGGGCCTCCCGTCACCTGCCCGAGCCGTATGCGCTCGTCCAGCTCGCCGATGACGCCGCCGCCGCCCTGGACGCCGCCGGGATGGACGAGGTCATCGTCGCCGGCCACTCCATGGGTGGTTTCGTCGCGACCCGGCTGGCCGAGCGACACCCTGACCGGGTCCGCGGGCTCATCCTCATCGACGGTGGGGTCCCACTCCGGCCGCCGCCGGAGGGGGTGACCGTGACGGCCGAGGAGGCGCTCGGTCCGGCGGTCGCCCGACTGCAGATGACCTTCGACTCCCGCCAGGAGTACCGCGAGTTCTGGCAGCAGCATCCGGCTGCCGGGCCGTACTGGAGCGATCTGCTCGAGGAGTACGTCGACTACGACCTCCAGGAGATCGACGGGCGGCTCCGGCCGTCGACCCTGCCCGCGGCGATGTCGACGAACTTCCTCGAGCTCGGCGGGGTCAACGGCTATGTCGATGCCGTGCTGGGTCTCGAGGCCCGGGGTGTGCCGCGCACGCTCCTCACCGCTCCCCGTGGTCTGTTCGATGAGGTCCCCCCGCTCTATGACGCCGACTGGCTGGCCGAGTGGGCCGATCGACTGCCGGGGCAGCGGGTCGTGCAGGTGCCGGACGTCAACCACTACACAGTTCTCATCGGGGACGGCCTCATCGCCGTTGCCGACGCGATCGCGACGATGGCCGACGAGCTCTCCTGAGCCGAAGGACGAGAGGAGCACCATGACCACCTTCGAGGGGATCACGGCGTCCCGGGTCGAGACCGACCGCTACGCCGCGAACGTGCTCGAGCACCCCGGGGAGGGTGAGGTGCCGGTGGTCTTCATCCACGGCAACGTGTCCTCCTCCCTCTTCTGGCAGCCGATGATGCAGGACCTCCCGGTGCGGTCCCTCGCCATCGATCTGCGCGGCTTCGGCGACAGTGAGACCAAGCCGGTCGACGCTTCGCGCGGGGTGCGTGACTTCTCCGACGACGTTGCGGGCGTTCTTGATGCCCAAGGCATCTCGCGCGCTCACCTGGTGGGCTGGTCCCTCGGCGGCGGTGTCGTGATGCAGCTGATGCTCGACCGCCCGGACCTCGTGGCCACGGCCACTCTCGTGTCCCCGGTGTCTCCCTACGGCTTCGGCGGGACCCGCCGGGACGGCTCGCTGCTCACCCCGGACGGGGCAGGAACCGGGGGCGGCGGTGCCAACCCGGACTTCGTCGCCAGGCTCGCGGCAGGCGACCGATCCAACGACGAGCCGACGAGCCCGGCCAACGTCTTCGCCGGCTCCTATGTCGCGGCCGGGTACACGAGCGAGCACATGGACACGTGGCTGGATGCGATGCTCTCGACGAAGACCGGGGAGGACAACTACCCCGGGACCGCCACGACGTCGGAGTCGTGGCCCGGCTTCGCGGCCGGTGACCGTGGGGTGCTCAATACCCTGAGTCCGACCCACTTCAACACCGCCGGCATCGTCGACCTCGCCGACAAGCCGGACATCCTCTGGGTCCGCGGTGACGCCGACGCGATCGTCGGGGACGAGTCGTTCTTCGACCTCAACACCCTCGGCAAGCACGGGATCGTCCCCGGGTGGCCCGGGGAGGACGTTGCCCCGCCGCAGCCGATGCTCGCTCAGACCCGCGACGTCCTCCAGGCCTACCAGGCCGCCGGCGGTCGCTATCGCGAGGTCGTCCTCGAGGGTGTCGGCCACTCCGCCCACCTCGAGCGCCCCGAGGAGTTCAAGGCGGCGCTGCTCTCACTCATTCGCGACGCCTGACCACACGACCGTCGCCCATCCTTGACTGCGGCGTCGCCCGCGTGTGCTGATGACCGGGATCAGCTGCGGCAGCGGTCGGACGAGTTCATGGAATCGCGGAAGTGCGGCACGAGTGATACCCTGGGGGGTATATTCCTCGTTGCAGACATCCGAAAGGACTCTCATGGCCACGCGTGACCTCACCAAGGACGACTTCGAGCAGGTCGTCACCGAGGGCAGCATCGTCCTCGTCGACTTCTGGGCCGCCTGGTGCGGACCGTGCCGCCA
>JAAYSB010000211.1 GCA_012518475.1 Intrasporangiaceae bacterium
GGCGGACACGTCCATGGCCGCCGCCACCTCGGCGATCTCGCTTTCCGACTTGGGCAGGAACTCGTGCAGGGGCGGGTCGATCAGGCGGATGATGACGGGCAGGCCGTCCATCGCCTCAAAGATCCCTTCAAAGTCCTCGCGCTGGAAGGGCAGCAACTTTTCCAGATAGCTCAACCGTTCCTCTTCGGTCTTGGACATGATCATGCCCACGACGAAGGGACGACGCCCCTCTTCGAAGAACATGTGCTCGGTGCGGCACAGGCCGATGCCCTCAGCGCCGAAGCGGCGGGCGCGTGCGGCGTCCTCGGCGGTGTCGGCGTTCGCGCGGACCTTCATCCGGCGCCGGTCGTCGGCGATCGTCATGATCCGGTGGACGGCCTTGACGAGCTCGTCGCCCTCGTCGCCGGAGATCTCACCCTCGAAGTACTGGACGACCGGGGAGTCGGTCACCGGGACCTCGCCGGCGAAGATCTCACCGCTGGAGCCGTCGATAGAGATGACGTCACCCTCGCTCACGACCGTGCCGTTCGGCGTCGTGAACTTCTTCGCCTTGGTGTCGACGTCGAGAGCCTCGGCGCCACAGACGCAGGTGCGGCCCATGCCGCGCGCAACGACGGCGGCGTGGGAGGTCTTGCCGCCACGGCTGGTGAGGATGCCCCGAGCCGCGACCATTCCGTGCAGGTCGTCGGGGTTGGTCTCTCGGCGGACGAGGATGACGGGCGTGCCGGCCTCGGCCTTCTCGACGGCGGTGTCGGAGTCGAACACGGCCTGACCGACGGCTGCGCCGGGGGAGGCGCTCATGCCGGTCGCCAGCAGGTCGCGGTCGCCGCCGGACTCGAAGTGGGGAAACATCAGCTGCATGAGCTGTTCACCGGTGACCCGCTGGAGGGCCTCGTCCTCGTTGATCATGCCCTCATCGAGGAAGTCCACGGCGAGACGGAACGCGGCACCGGCGGTGCGCTTGCCGACCCGCGTCTGCAGCATCCACAGCTTGCCGTCCTCGACGGTGAACTCGATGTCGCACATGTCGCGGTAGTGGTTCTCGAGGCGCTCCATGATCGCGAGGAGCTCGTCGTAGGACTTCTTGTCGAGGTTCTCGAGCTCGGTCAGCGACACGGTGTTGCGAATGCCGGCCACGACGTCCTCGCCCTGGGCGTTCTGCAGGTAGTCGCCGTAGACGCCCTGCTCACCGGTTGCCGGGTCGCGGGTGAAGGCGACGCCGGAGCCCGAGGCCTCGCCGCGGTTGCCGAAGGCCATCGCCTGGACGTTGACGGCCGTCCCGAGGTCAGCGGGGATGCGCTCGCGCCGGCGATAGAGAACGGCCCGGGGGGCGTTCCAGGACTCGAAGACGGCGACCACCGCGGCCCGCAGCTGCTCGCGCGGGTCCTGCGGGAACGGCGAACCGCTCTCCTGCTCGACGATCTCCTTGTATCGCTCGGTGAGGGCCTTGAGGTCATCGGCATCCAGACCGAGGTCGTCCGTGGTGCCCTTGGCAGCCTTGGCGGCGTCGATCGCGTCCTCGAAGTGCTCGTCGTCCAGACCGAGCACCGTGCTGCCGAACATGTGGACGAGGCGGCGGTAGGAGTCCCACGCGAAGCGCGGGTTGCCCGTCAGCTCGGCCAGACCCTGGACCGACTCCTCGTTGAGGCCGATGTTGAGGACCGTGTTCATCATGCCGGGCATGGAGAACTTCCCACCGGAGCGCACGGAGACCAGCAGCGGGTCGTTCTTGTCGCCCAGCGTGCGGCCCATCGCCTGCTCCAGCGCCGCGACGTGCTCGTCGATCTCGGCGTCGAGGCCGTCGGGGACCCGACCGTCGGCGAGGTAGGCGCGGCAGGCCTCGGTCGTGATGGTGAACCCCGGCGGGACGGGGATGCCGAGATGGGTCATCTCGGCCAGGTTCGCCCCCTTGCCACCCAGCAGGTCCTTCTGGTCCATGCTGCCTTCGGTGAAGTCATACACGTAGCGGGTCATGGGGACGATGCCTTCCTCAGTGTTCAGCGAGCTTGTTCAACGGGTCGATGATGACGACGAGCCAACGGATTGCGACGAACTCAGTACTACGACGAGTAGTAGAACTAAGCGTAGCCCTCGCCAAGGGGTGGGTCTAATCGGGTCCGCTGTGCGGCACACCACTATTCAGGTCGAGGCGCCACGTGGATCCCTCGGGGACGAAGCCGAGCTTCTCGTAGTACGGCGCGACCATTCCTGGGGGAGTGCGCACCGAGGTGAATCCGCGGTCCCGGAACAGTCCGGACTTCCGATAGACGAACTCGCCCGGCGTGAAGTCGCGATACCTCGGCGTGACGTAGTCGAGCTCGATCTGCGCCACGCCTTCGCCGACGTCGCGCGCCACGACAGCGCCGACCGTCTCGTCTCCGGAGGCGATGAGGTATGCGGTGCGATCCTCGCGCGCGTCGATCGCACCGTCAGGGGTGGTCACCGCATCGAAGAAGCGGGGGAAGAAGTGGCCGATCTCCTCGCGATGGGTGCGCACGAAGTGGCTGAGATATCCGTCGTCCTCCTCGACCTCGATCACCTGGAACACCGCATCGTCGTGCTGCTCGCGGAGCAGCTTGACGATGAAGTAGACGTTGATGATCACCAGCACGATGTTCATCGCCACCATCGGCCAGACCTCGATGACGGCATTGAAGAACACGAGGACGAGGCACGCGATCGTATTGAGCACCCGTAGCCGCAGCACCCGCGCCTGGAGGAGCGAGAAGACGAGCAGCGCCGACCCTGCCCAGCCGACGGCGTCGATCCAGCTCACCGGTCGCGGTCCTCTGTGTTCGTTTCATCGGTGGGGGTCGGGTCATCGGCCCAGGCGAACCGGACCGATAGGGAGGCGGTCACGGTGCTCTCACCCGGCGCCAGGGAGAGGCCGGCGGAGTCGGACTGGGCGCGCATCGCATACATCATGGGCTCCGGCCCGCGGAGGGTGTCGCCGATCCAGATGACCGCCCCGAGGCGTCGTCCGGCGAAGCGGGCGTACTCCTCGGCGCGGCGGCGGGCATCGTCGAAGGCGCGCTCCCGGGCGGTGGCCAGGAGCGGCTCAGCGTCAGCGATGGACAGGGTGATGCCGTCGATGAGAAGGCTGTCCCCGGCTGCTGACACCGCGAGCTCGACGAGGCGGTTGACCTGCTCGAGGTCTCGCACCCCCACGCGGAGAGTATGGAAACCGCTGAAACCCCTCACCGGCTGGCCCTGGTTGTCGTAGCGCTGGTGGATGCCGGTCGACGTCGTCTGCAGGTCCTTGTCCGCGACGCCCTCATTGGTCAGCGCTGCCCGCACGGCACTCATGGTCTGGTCCACCTCGCGCAGGGTCTCGCTGACGCTCTCGCCATCGCGAGTGATGCGCAGGTCGAGATTGACCATGTCAGGGGGTGCGCTCGCGGCACCTGTGCCGGTCACGTCCACGCAGGAGGGCAGGATGGTGGTCATGGACACGAACTATGCCGCACCTCGGCGGCCTCCGGCGGCGGAAGACGCCGAGGAGTCGCGAGGCCGGCGGCAAGGGGCGGTGGTGGCATTCGTCCTCGCGGTCCTGGCACAGGTGTACCTGCTCTATCTGTACGACCCCGGACCGTCAGCCGACGTGAGCATTCCGCACGCTGACAAGATCGTCCACGCGGTGCTGTTCGCAGGACCCGCGTTCCTGGCCGTCCTGACCCGGCTGCCACTGCACATCATCCTCCCGCTGCTCATCCTCCACGCGCCGGTGAGCGAGCTCGTGCAGCACCGGCTCATCGCAGGGAGGGCCGGCGAGCCCTTCGACGTTGTGGCTGATCTCGTAGGGGTCGGACTGGGGATGCTCGCCGGACGTGTCCTGAGGAGATTTCGTCGGCGTCCCACCTCTCCGTAGACCGACGTGCGAGGTCCGTGTGCCCTTGATCGCGACGGTGAACGTCATCGGAGTCCAGGTGACCCGGGATCGACGCGTGCCGGGTGCTCGAGACCGTCGGCTGCGTCTCGCGACCGTCTAGAAGGTCGGTTCACCGTAGTCGGGAACCGAGCCGCCGGGGCCGAGCCGTCCTCGCTGACCGGTCCGCAGGGTCTGCTGGTCCGGACACTGTCGCCGGAGCAGCCTGGCCCGCCGCCGGTACTGCCTCCGGAGTCGTCTCGACAGAACGAACCGTGGTGGGGGGCCGAGTCCCTCGGGGCGGGGCGGCGTGAACACGTGGTCGATGGTGCACCCCCGTGGACCCAGCCTCTTCGGACGATCCGTCTCCCACGGAATCGCGTGCTCCACGAGGATCCGGTAGTAGGTCTCGGTGACACTCGCCTCCTTGCGAGTCAGCTCCAGGTGGCGGACGGGGTCCGTGCCTCCGTGTCCCGGTGCGAGTGCTGCTGAGGAGGAGAGCCCCGTGCGCACACGGGGAAGGTCGACCAGTGGCAGCCGGACCCGGCGGCGTTCGCGGGCCCCGTAGTGATCGACCGGATAGGTCGTCTGCTCGGTCCCGGACGGATCTGTCCACTGGACGCGCCCGTCGAGGAGTAGTCGGACCCGCCATCGATGTCGTTGCTTGATCCGGTGGTGTCGGCGGCACAGACACATGAGGTTGGTCGCCCCCGTCTGACCGCGAGGCCACGGGACGACGTGGTCGATATCGCACGACCGAGCTGGTGTGCTGCATCCGGGGAAGCGGCACCGGCCGTCACGCTGCCGGATGAACCGGATCAGGGACAGACCTGGACGGTACACGCCCGTGGTG
The DNA here is from genome assembly GCA_012518475.1 of Intrasporangiaceae bacterium. Lineage (GTDB taxonomy): Bacteria > Actinomycetota > Actinomycetes > Actinomycetales > Dermatophilaceae > F2B08. Next base: position 4,719 of record JAAYSB010000211.1, read on the forward strand.
AGCTCGCCGGCGGGATCGAGTAGAGCGCCGGTCTCCGGGTGTGTCCCGGCGACACTGACAAGGACTGCACGGGTGGAGGAAGGACGCCTCGAGGGTGGACTCGAGTAAGGGTTCAAGGATGCAGGGTCGATGGATGCAGGGTCGATGGATGCGGAGTCGGTCGAGACAGCGTCGACGGACGCAGGGTCGATGGATGCGGGGTCGATGGATTCAGCGTCGGTCGAGCTCAGGCCCGCCTGTGCCTGAGTTCTCGCCTGTGCCTGAGTTGGGGGAGTGGGCTTCTGTCGTTGTCGTGGGCGTGACCGCGGACCGTGGCAGCCAGCTGAGCTCACTGGCTATCGGACCCGAGGCTGCGACGAAGACCTCGGTGGCCTCA
>JAAYSB010000212.1 GCA_012518475.1 Intrasporangiaceae bacterium
ATGACCGTGCCGGCACCGTCCCCGGCAGAGCAGGCGGCGAGCCGCGCGAGCGTCCGGGCGTCGAGCGGGTGGCGGATCCGGGAGGCCGCGACGATGATGGCCACCTGCGCCGCGCCCGTCTGCGCCGCAGTCGCCGACACGGACCGGGCCTCGTCGAGGACGATCTCGAGGGCGGGGGTGATGCCCCCGACGAAGGGGGCGTAGGACGTGGGGTCGACCTGGAGCTCGAGCCACCGTGACCCCTCGGCGCCGTCATCGAGTGCCGCCTCCCGGACCAGGCGGCGCATGTCCTCCTCGTCGCGGACACAGTGTCGAGCAGCGTCATACAGTCGCTGGAATCGGAACCAGCCGCGCTCGTCCCGACCTCCGCTCAGGCGTGGGGGATAGCCATCGAGCAGTGAGTCGGGCAGCCTGATCCGGTGCTTGGCTGCCATCTCCCGAATGGTCTGCACCCGGGCTGAGCCCGTGAAGTGGAGGTGGAGATGGGCCTTCGGCAGCGTCTCAAGCGGCCGGCTCACGCGTCGTCTGCGCTCTGCTGCTCGTTGCTCTTCTGCCCGCCGATCGTCTACCGGTCGTCGTCCTCGTCGTCGATGACGTGCATCGCGGCCTCCTCGGCGGAGGCACCGGCGCCGTCGATGCCGACATCGCGACCCCAGGCCTCGGCGTCGTCGTCCACGCCCAGCCCCTCATCGGAGGCCACGAGACGGCCGGCCCGGGTGCGGCCGACCTCGGCGCCACCGAGCCAGTCGTCGTCGGCATCGATCGCGTCGGGGTCGTCACCGCCGACGCGCTCGCGGTCCAGGCCACTCTCGTTGTCGGGTGCACCATATGCCGAGTCGGGGTCGGGGATCTCCTGGGCGATCCGTTGCTCGATCGTCTCGTCCTGAGACTGCTCGGCGGCCGTCGTGCCCCACAGGTGGGGACTGCGGGCGCTGTCCGGTGGGGAGAATCCGCGGTCCAGGACGTCGTCGACGCCTCCGGTGGTGCCGTCCTCGACGAGGGTGTCCTCGGGCTGAAGCTGGTCCTCGTCATCGAGGCTGTAGCTGCCGAGGTCGTCTGTGATCTCTTCGCGCTCGATCGACATGCCCTCACCCTACGCCGCGGCCGGTGGGCGCGGCTGAGAAGGGTCCACTTCTCCCGCTCAGTGTCGGCTGGACATCTGCTCGGCGGCTGCGAGCGCGACGCACGTCGCCACGCCGGCCATCGCAGTGCGGACCTCGGACAGGGGTGGGAAGCTCGGCGCCAGGCGGATGTTCGTGTCGTCGGGGTCCGTGCCGCGGGGGAACGACGCCCCGGCCGGCGTCAGGGCGATGCCGGCTTCCTTGGCCAGCTGCACGACCCGCGAGGCGGTCCCCGGGAGGACGTCGAGACTGACGAAGTAACCTCCGGTCGGGTGCGTCCACTCGGCGATGCCGAGGCCGGTCAGCTCGGCCGACAGGGCCTCCTCGACAGCAGCGAACTTCGGTGCGAGGCTCTCGCGGTGCCTGGCCATGTGGGCGCGCACACCGTCGGCGTCGCCGAAGAACTCGAGGTGACGCAGGTGGTTGACCTTGTCCGGGCCGATCGAGGCGAACTGCTGGTGGGAGAGGTGCCACGCGATGTTCTCCACCGATGAGGCGAGGAAGGCGACACCGGCGCCCGCGAAGGTGATCTTCGAGGTGGAGGCGAACATGACCGTGCGGTGCGGGTTCCCGGCTGCCGCGCACAGGGAGAGGATGTCGGCCGACTTGGCCTCGTCCTCCGTCAGGTGGTGGAGCGCATAGGCGTTGTCCCAGAAGATCGTGAAGTCCGGTGCAGCGGTGGGCATGGAGGCCAGTTCGGCGGCCACCTCCTGGGTGACGACCGAACCGGCCGGGTTGGCATAGGTAGGGACGATCCACATGCCCTTGACGCTCGGGTCCTTGACGAGCTCGCGGCAGGCGGCGACGTCCGGGCCGTCCTCGTGCATCGGCACGGTGACCATCTCGATCCCGTGGTGCGCCAGCATCGTGTAGTGGCGGTCGTACCCCGGGACGGGACAAATGAAGGTGACCTTCTCCTCCTGGCTCCACGGCCGCTCACTGGTCACGCCGCCGTGCAGGCGCAGGTTGACGAGCACCTCGTGCATCATCGTCAGGCTCGAGTTCCCCCCGGCGATGATCTGCTCCACCTCCACCCCGAGCAGCTCGGCGAAGATCGCGCGCAGCTCGACGAGGCCCTCGAGTCCGCCGTAGTTGCGCGTGTCGACCCCGCTCGGGCTCTTCGCGGTCGTGGGGAGGGTCAGCAGATCGGCCGCGAAGTCGAGCTGCTCCGCGCTCGGCTTGCCGCGTGTGAGGTCGAGGGAGAGGCCGGCGTCCTGGAGGCTGCGGTATGCCTCGCGCTGCTCCTCGAGGAAGGTCGCCAGGTCCTCGACGGACCAGTCGGACAGGGGGAGGCGGGCGGTGGTGCTCTCTGGGCTGGCGGACTCGTGGCTCACCCGCTCATCGTTTCAGATCGGCGCCCGCGACACATCCCGTTTCCCGGGGAGCGGACAGCGCACGCATTTCGTCCCGCCCGGCCGGTGCCGTATGCTGATTCCTCGGTTGACTTTCACCAGACTCTTCGGCCTGCCCGGAAGTCAGCCACCTCGGAGGCACCGGACCCAGCCCGGTCCCCCGAAGGGCAGTGGCTCAATTGGTAGAGCACCGGTCTCCAAAACCGGCGGTTGGGGGTTCGAGTCCCTCCTGCCCTGCGTAGCACCACCATGGTCCAGATCTCGCGGTCCGGGCACTGTGGGAGTGCCGCACCTGTTCTTCTGTTCCCCAGCGACGAATCGATGTGAACCGTGACCGACGTGAGTGCGCGTGAGCGCGACTCCCGCGAGCGCGAGCCCGGCAAGAAGGGCTCTGGTCCTTTCGGGGCGCTCGGACTGTTCCTCAGCCAGATCATCGATGAGCTGCGCAAGGTCGTCCGGCCGACGCGCGTGGAGCTGCGGAACTACACCGTCATGGTCATCGTGTTCGTCACGGTGATGATGTTCCTCATCTTCGGCCTGGACTGGGCGTTCAGCCGCATCGTCGCGTTCGTCTTCGGACAAGGCTGACGGTGTGGTCGGTGCCGCCCTCTCGCGGCACGGGCCGAGATCTCACGACCTCACGAACACAGACCTCAAAGGGAAAGGGTGTCCACGCATGTCGAGCGAATGGACTGAGAGCACTGAGAGCGACGTCGCGACCGCTGACGCGCAGGAGGCGCTCGCTGCGGGAGACGACTCCGCCGCAGCTGCAGTCGGCACCGACGCTGCTGTTGAGGTGGACACGGCCGTTGAGGGTGACACCGCGGCTGCGAGCGACGGTGACGCCGCCGCTGTCGAGAGCGACACCGCAGTCGAGAGCGATGCTGACGCTGCCGCCGACGA
>JAAYSB010000213.1 GCA_012518475.1 Intrasporangiaceae bacterium
CCGGCGCCGGGGTCGATGCACGGATACGACGTGCTCGACCACACCCGGGTCCACCAAGAGGCCGGGGGCTATGCCGGTTTCGCCGAGCTCGTCGAGGCGTGCCGCGAGCACGATATGGGCATCATCGTCGACGTCGTGCCGAACCACATGACGGTTCCGCAGCCGACGCACCTCAACGCCCCGCTGTGGTCACTGCTCCGGGAGGGACGGGACTCGCCGTTCGCGGCATGGTTCGACGTCGACTGGGACGTCGAGGACGACCGGATTCTCATGCCGGTCCTCGGCGGGAGCGTCGAGCAGGCGATCGAGAACGGCGACATCGTCCTCGCGACCGATGGCGGCCCGTCGGGGCGCGAATGGGTCATCTGGCACTACGGTAACGAGTTCCCGGTCCGCCCAGGCACCCAGCACCTGCCGCTGGCCGAGCTGCTCGACAACCAGGCCTATCGCCTGTCGAGCTGGCGGGAGGCAGCGGAGGCACTCAACTACCGACGCTTCTTCGACGTGACCTCCCTCGTCGCGGTCCGGGTCGAGGACCCGGTCGTTTTCGCCTCGACCCACGCCCTCCTGCTCTCGCTCTTCGGGCACGGAGCCATCGACGGCTTCCGGATCGACCACCCGGACGGGCTCGCCGATCCCGGCGGATACCTCGAGTCCCTCGCCGCGGGCACCGGCGACGGCTGGGTCGTCGTCGAGAAGATCCTCGAAGGTGACGAGGAGCTGCCGTCGGGGTGGCGCTGTGCCGGCACGACCGGCTATGACGCCATGCTCCGGGTCCAGCAGGTCCTCACCGACGGGCGCGGTGCCGAGGTCCTGGACCGGCTCTGGGAGGAGCGCTCCGCCGGGACCGTCCACGGAGCGCCGCTGCAGCAGACCATCACCGAGTCCAAGCAGCTCGTCGTCGCCGATGTCCAGGCGGCCGAGGTGGACCGGCTCATGCGACTCGTCGGCCGGGTCGTCCCGGGGATGGAGCAGCCTCCACTGCGCCGGGCACTTGAGGCCCTCCTTGTCGCGATGGACCGCTATCGGGCCTATATCGTGCCCGGCAAGGCCGGTGACGGTGTTGCCGGAACCGTCATCTCGGAGTCCGCAGAGCGGGCCAAGACCCTGCTCGATGAGGCCGACCACCCCGCGCTCGAGACGATGGCGACGCTCGTCTGCGGCGGCTGGCTGCCGGAGGCCGCTCCCGATGTCCAGGACGTCTGGGACGAGTTCCGGATCCGGTTCCAGCAGACATGTGGCCCGGTCATGGCCAAGGGGGTCGAGGACACGGCCTTCTACCGCTGGTTCCGCCTCGCCGGTGCCAACGAGGTCGGTGGCCACCCCCAGACGCTGTCCATCGCTCCCGAGGACTTCCATCGGTATGCGGCGCGCCAGCTCGCCGAATGGCCGTTGACGATGACGACGCTCACGACGCACGACACCAAGCGCTCGGAGGACGTTCGCGCCCGGCTCATGGTGCTCGCGTGCCACCCGCAGGAGTGGGAGGAGTGGCTCACGGAGGCCGAGTCCCTCGCTGCGCAGTACCGAACCGACCGGCTCGACCGGCCCACCGAGTACCTCATCTGGCAGACGCTCGCCGGCACCTGGCCCATCACCGTCGCCCGTCTCGAGGAGTACCTGCTCAAGGCGGTCCGCGAGGCCAAGGTCCACACGGCCTGGGTCGATGGGGACCCGGAGTACGAGGCAGCGGTCGTCGAGTTCGCCAGCGCCGTCGTCCGTGACCAGGCGATTCGTGACCACCTCGACGGGTGGATCGCCTCGCAAGCGGCCCCGATCCGGGCAGGCATCCTGGGGCAGCGGCTCATCCAGCTGACCATGCCCGGCGTCCCGGACGTCTATCAGGGCTGCGAGATCGTCCAGCTCTCGCTCGTCGACCCGGATAACCGTCGACCGGTGAACTACGAGTGGCGCGCCGAGAGGCTGGCCCGGCTCGACGAGGGGGAGCCCCCGGTCGACCTCGACGACGAGAAGCTGCTCGTCGTCTCGCGGGCCCTGCGGCTGCGTCGGGACCACCCGGAGTGGTTCGTGGGCCGCAGTGCCACGTATGTCCCTGTCGACCTGCCAGAGGAGGCCGCCGAGGCGGGTGTCATCGCCTTCGGTCGCGGCGACGACTCTGGACTCGGTGTCCTCGTCGTCGTCAGCCCGGTGTGCGGCGGCGAGGGTGGCTGGCGCATACCCCTTCCTCAGGGCGACTGGACAGACGCTCTCACCGGTGTGGCGGTCCCGGACGGCATGGCCGACCTGACGGACCGTCCGGTGGGGCTCTACGTGAGATCTGCTGAGACCGAGGGAAGCACGG
>JAAYSB010000214.1 GCA_012518475.1 Intrasporangiaceae bacterium
GGGGCCGCACGACGGGCACGCGATGTGCGGCTGCTTGGCGGCCTTGCACTGCGGGCAGGTGGTGAGGGTCGGCAGCTCGGCCTTCCAGTTCGCACGACGCGAACGGGTGTTGGAGCGCGACATCTTCCGCTTCGGGACAGCCACGGCGGTTCCTCTTCTTTCAGATCGCGCACCGCCTCGGTCGAGGTGGTGCGAACGGTTCAGCTGGTGAAGTTATCGGTCGTCATCATCGGTGCTGGCTGCCTCTCCGGCCAAACCGGAGAGCGCCGACCACCGAGGGTCGATGACGACGTGCTCGTGACCGGGGTCCTCCTCCATCCGCATGCCACACGTGGCACACAGACCGAGACAGTCCTCCCGGCAGACGGGCTGGAACGGCAGTGCGGGCACTACCGCGTCCCGGAGAACAGGCTCCAGGTCGATGAGCCCATCGACGATGATGTGCTCCTCGGACTCTTCGTCGCTGGCCCCCACCTCACGGTGGTGGGCAGCCCGGTCGGCGTAGGCGAACAGCTCCTGGAACCGTCCCTCGATGTCCATCGAGACCGGGTCCAGGCACCGCACGCAGGCGCCGACCGCATCGGCATGCACCGAGCCCGTCGCGAGCACACCTTCGACCACGGACTCGAGGCGCACACGCAGCTGCATGGGCTCCCCCTCGGGGACCGAGATGACCTCGGTGCCGAAGTCCGCGGGTGCAGGCACCTCGCCCTCCACCTCTGCCATCGAACCGGGTCGACGACCGACTTCCTTGGTGTCGATCATCCAAGGAGAGCGTGAGTCAGCGCGGTGTTTGGCATTCATGGTGAAGTGGGATCGGATCAGGTCCTGTCGCGACACGTTCGGGGCGCGTCAGGAACGAAGCAAACCGACCCACAACTCTACCGCCCGGCAGCGGCTGGCCCCAAATGCGCAGGGGTCCTGGGCCGATCGCGCTCGGATCAGGCACCGCCGAGCGCGTCGCGGACCTCGTCGGGGACCAGGCCGGTCACGTCGCCGCCCAGTGAGGCGACCTGCTTGATGAGCGAGGACGAGACCGACACCAGGGAGGGGTCGCCGGGAAGGAAGATCGTCTCGATGCCGGTGAGATGCCGGTTCATCAGCGCCATCGGCTCCTCATAGGCGTAGTCCGTCTCGCCGCGCAGGCCCTTGATGATGACGTTCGCCCCGATCTCCTGGGCGACGTCGACGAGGAGACGCCCGGCATAGGCCTCGACGCGGACGTTGGCGAGGTGTCCCGTGGCGTTCTCGATGAAGGCGATGCGCTGCTCGACCGGGAAGGTCCCCGTCTTGTCGGGGTTCCACAGCACGGCCGCGACGACCTCGTCCATGAGGGCAGCGGCGCGCTCGATGACGTCGAGGTGCCCGCGGGTGACGGGGTCGTAGGAGCCGGGGCAGATCGCGATGCGTGGCACGAGTCCCACGCTACCGGGCAGACCGGCGCTGGGTCGCTGGGGCGCTGGCGACCGGCTAGTCCTTCTTGGCGTCCTCCTCGACCTTCTCGGCCTTCTTCTTCGCCTTGGTCTTGATCTCCTCGGCCTCCTCGCGGGCGTCTGCGGGGGCGATCGTGCCCTCGGAGACCGCGCGCTCGAGGATGGCGCGGACCTGTGGGATGGAGGCGCAGCCCTCGTCGAGGAGGCGGTTGCGGGCGGTGGCCCAGGCAGCGCCGAGCTCGGCGCGGACGGTGCCCGAGACCTCGGTCAGGGCCGGGTTGAGGATCGTCAGCTCCTCCTCGACGGCGTGGTGGCCGACAACCGTGGAGAGCTTCTCGAGGGCGTCGTCGTATTTCTGGGTGTCCGTGCCCTTGGCCTCGAGGAACTCGAGCAGCGCCTCGGTGATGTCGGCGTGCTCCTCCTCGCCGTGCTCCTCCTCGTGGCTGCCGATGGCGCGCTTGCGGCGGAGCTTGGGATAGACGTGCGACTCCTCGGCCTCGGCGTGGGCGACGAGCAGCTCGGCGAGCGCCTTCCGCGAGGCCTCGCGGTCGCGGTCGGTGCGACGGCACTCGCGGAGGAGGTCCTCGAAGAGGCGGTGGTCGGCGAGGATGAGCTCGACGATGTCGCCGGAGGTGGGGCGGAAGACGAAGATGGAGTTGGCCATGCCGCCACTGTGCCTGATGTGCAACGGAGTCCGTGGCCGTTTGCAATCTTGGGGCTCAGGACCCCGGCTGGGCGATGTGGATCGCGGTCTCCCCGTAGGTGCGCGTCTGCTCGAGCTCGAGCCCAGCGGGCCACGTGGGTTCCGGTGAACGGGCCGAGCGCTCGACGACGACGAC
>JAAYSB010000215.1 GCA_012518475.1 Intrasporangiaceae bacterium
CGAGCCGGCCCTCGAGGTGACCGAGTCCGAGGGCGGCTTCACCCTGTCCCTCCGGGTCCCGTTGATCACAGCCGCCGATGTCTCGCTCGGTCGGCGCGGCGACGATCTGCTCATCGACGTGGGGGAGCAGCACCGGGTCGTCACCCTCCCGGCGGCGGTCGCGCCGTTGCGCATCGCCGGGGCCGGCGTCAAGGGCGGGCGGCTCGTCGTCTCCTTTGCCCGCAACCGCGACAAGGTGAGCGCATGAGTGACGAGCCCACTGCGCCCGGATCGAGCCGACCCGGACACGGGTCGGTCGCCGAGGAGATGGCTGCGCTGGCCGAGGCGCTGCGTGCCCGTGGACCCAAGGGCGCCGGACGGCGGGGCGACCCGGACAGCGAGAGGCGCCATCGCGAGCACGCGCACGAGCCGCCCGCCTCGATGCAGGCCTGCGAGATCTGTCCGGTCTGCCGGACGGTCGCGGCGCTGCACACGGTCAGCCCGAGCGCGGTGAGCGCCCTGGCCGACCTGGCTCATCAGGCGGAGGTCACCCTGCGGGCGCTCGCGGTCGACCTGCAGCGCCGGGAGGAGCCTGGCGAGCAGCCGGCACGGGAGGACATCCCAGTGGAGGACCTCGACCCGGACTGATCCGGCTAGTCTCAAACCCGTGACAGAGCGTGTGAGCATCGGGATCGACATCGGCGGCACCAAGGTCGCCGGGGGAATCGTCGACGTGGACGGACGGATCACCGGACGGCTGCGGCGCGACACTCCTCACCGGTCGACCTCCCCGGGTGTCGTCGAGGATGTCATCGTCGGGGTCGTCGAGGAGCTCATGGTGGGCCTCGATCCCGAGGACGTCGCGGCGATCGGCATCGGCGCCGCCGGCTTCGTCGCTGCTGATCGGGCGACCGTCGCCTTTGCCCCGCACCTGTCCTGGCGGGACGAGCCGCTGCGGGACAACCTGGCCGGTCGCCTGCCCAAGCCGGTGTTCATCGACAACGACGCCAACGCGGCTGCCTGGGCCGAGTGGCGCTTCGGGGCAGCCCGCGGGGAGACCCACCTTGTCATGATCACCCTCGGCACCGGCATCGGCGGCGGGCTGCTCTTCAACGGCGAGGTCCTGCGGGGCCGGTTCGGGATCGCCGGTGAGTACGGCCACATGCAGGTCGTCCCGGACGGCATCCGCTGCCAGTGCGGCAACCGCGGCTGCTGGGAACAGTACGCCTCCGGCAACGCCCTCATGCGCGAGGCCCGGGCGCTCGTTGCTGCACGCAGCCCCATCGCCATGGACATGGTGGCGCGGGTCAACGGCGACCCCGGCATCATCACCGGCCCACTCGTCACCGAGGCAGCCAAGGAGGGTGACCGGATGGCCATCGAGCTGCTTGCCGAGATCGGCACGTGGCTCGGCATCGGGATGGCCAATCTCGCGGCGGCGTTCGACCCGGGTCGGTTCGTCGTGGGCGGCGGCGTGAGCGCAGCGGGGGACCTGCTGCTCCAGCCGGCCCGGGACGCCTTCGCCAAGCAGCTCACCGGGCGCGGCTACCGGCCCGAGGCGACGATCATCCCCGCCCACCTCGGCAACGACGCCGGGCTCATCGGGGCGGCCGACCTCGCCCGAGCGAGCGTTGAGTGAGCGATAGGCCAGTACGGGTCGCAAGCTACAACGTCCGGGGATTCCGCGACGACCGGACGGCGGCGGCTCGTATCGTGCGGACGATCGACCCGGACGTGCTTTGTCTCCAGGAGGCGTCGCGATGGCTGCGGGCCGCCTCGCGGATCCGCCGCTTCGCCGCCGAGTGCGGGATGCGGTGGGTCGGCGGTCACCGCGGGAGCGGCGGAACCACCATGCTCGTCAGTGGCCGGGTCGTCCTCGACCGGTCCTGGCACCAACGGCTTCCGGTCGCCGTCCTCCAGCCACCCAGGGGGTATGCGATCGCTCGCGTCATCCCGCCGAGCGGGACTCCCCTCCTGGTCGCCAGCGTCCACCTCAGCCTGCACGCAGGCGAGCGGCACGCCCACTCCCTGCGCATCCTGCGGGCCCTGGTCGACCCGGAGTCCGGCGATCCCGAACCGGTCCGCACCGTCGTCGCCGGGGATCTCAACGAGTTCGAGTCCGGGCTGGCCTGGCGGCTGCTGGCCTCTCGTCTCCCGCTCGTGTCCCCGAGAGTGCCGACCTTCCCGGCCCGGCGTCCGCGGGCGATGATCGACGTCGTGTTCGCGACCCCGGATCTCCGCGTCGTGCCCACAGACCCGGTCCCGCTCGACGAGGACGACATCGTCGCGGCCAGCGACCACCGGCCGGTCTGGGTGGACCTGCTCGCCTGACGATCACCGGGGAAGGGGCGCAGCGTCGGCTGACTACGCTGGGAGGCGTGACCGAATTGCACGACCGCGAGGTGCAGGACCACGAGGTGCAGGACCACAGTGTCGAGGGCGCCGACTTCGTGCGTGCGATCCGCAGCGCGACGCCCTACATCCACATGCACCGCGGCAAGACCTTCGTCATCGCCGTCCCCGGAGAGATCTGTGCCCGGGACGACACGGACAGACTGCTCGCCGATATCGCCCTGCTGTCCAGTCTCGGGGTGCGGATCGTCCTGGTGCACGGCGTCCGGCCGCAGATCGAGAACGAGCTCGAGATCCGTGGCATCCCCTCGGTGTTCGCCGGTGATCTGCGGGTCACCGACGCCACGACCATGGACGCGGTCAAGGCAGCGGTCGGTGCCCTCCGCCTCGACATCGAGGCCCGCCTGAGCGCGAGCCTCGGCAACACTCTCATGGCCGGCTCGCGGGTCAGAGTCGTCGGGGGCAACTGGGTGACGGCCCGGCCGGTCGGCGTCCGCGACGGCGTGGACCACCTGCTCACCGGACTCGTCCGCAACGTCAATGTCGCGGAGATCCGCGACCAGCTGCTCACCGACAGGATCGTCCTCGTCTCACCGATCGGATACTCCCCGACGGGGGAGACCTTCAACCTCCGCAACGCGGACGTGGCCGAGGAGGTGGCCGTCGGCCTCGGTGCAGACAAGCTCGTCTTCGTCCTCGAGTCCGATCCGGGATCGTGGCGGATGGCACTGCGGGCAGGAGACTCCGGCCAGCTGTCGCTCTCCCAGGCGGAGGCCCTGCTCGAGGCCGAGCTCGAGGAGCGCGATCTCTCCCCGGAGGACCGCAACTGCGCACGTGCCGCCCTCTCGGCCTGCGGTGACGGCGTGCGCCGGGTCCACCTCATCGGGACCGAGGGCGCGAGCCCACTGCTGCGCGAGCTCTATACCCGTGACGGCTGCGGCGTGATGATCTCAGCCGAGGACGACTACGAGTCGACCCGGCAGGCGACGATCGAGGACGTCTCGGGAATACGGTCGCTCATCGCCCCGATGGAGCGCTCGGGGATGCTCGTTCCCCGGAGCCGGGAGCAGCTCGAGCTCGACATCGAGTCGTTCTCCGTCATCGTCCGTGACGGCACGGTCATCGCCTGCAACTCGCTGGTCCCGTATCCCGAGGACAAGCAGGCCGAGTTCGCCTGCGTCGCCGTGCACCCCGACTACCGCGGTCGTGACCTCGCGGCAGTCCTCCTGCGCAGAGCCCGGACCCAGGCCCGTGCCGCAGGCCTGCGCTCCCTCTTCGCACTGACGACGCAGACCCCGCACTGGTTCCTCGAGCACGGGTTCGTCCGGGGCTCGGCCTCGGACCTGCCGGCAGCCCGGCGGGAGACCTACAACCCGGCCCGCAACTCGATCGTTCTCATCGACCGGGGCTGAGGCTGCGCGTTCCTAGACCCGGGTGCCGTCGTCGGTGGAGTCCCGGTGCTCGGGCTGACGCAGGATGAGCAGGACGAAGCCGCCGATGAACAGCGCGATCGCGGCGAGCGACCACCAGGAGGACAGGCTCCGGCCGGTCACCGCGACATAGAGCAGGAGCAGACCGCCGCCCAGGAGTCCGGCGACGATGCCCCAGAAGTGGAGGTCCTCCTGCGGTGGCAGCCGTACCGGACGCGGGGTGAAGTCCTCGTCGTCGTCATCGTCGTCCAGCACGCCGCTCGGACCCTCGTCGAAGGCGCGCTCCGCGGGACGCCAGGTCGTCGGGCCGCGCCAGATGTTCACGTCCGGACCCGGCTCCTCAGGCGTCTGCGCCGGGAGCACCGGGTCCTTGACCTCGTGACCCCGGGGGTCGTTGAAGACGGTCGCGTCCCAGCCGGCGATGAGGGACTCGAACTCCTTGTCGACGTCGCGCTCGGGAGGATCTGTTGTCATGGGTCCGCTCGGTCAGGCCGTGACCCGGTCGATGAAGGCACGTGTCATCGAGAAGATCGTCGGGGCGTCGTTGTCGATGGTCGCCACGTGATAGCTGTTGAGGAGCAGCTCGTCGTGGACGTCGGTGCTCGAGATGCGCGAGAGGAACAGGTCCGAGCTCGAGGTCGGCACGATGTGGTCCTCGGGGCTGCGGAACAGCAGCACCGGCATGGTGATCTCGGGGAGGCGCTCCACGGTCTCGGCCCACAGCTTGGTCTGGGAGTACAGCGCCTTGAGCGGGATCCGGTCGTAGCAGCCCTCGTCCTGGCCGGGCTTCTTGATGTCGTTGCCGATCCCAGGCAGGGACGGGAGGAAGCGCTGGAGGAGCGGCAGCGCCTTCAGGCGGGGGTCCTCGACCTTGTACGCCGGGTTGACGAGAACGAGTCCACTGATCCGGTCGGGGTGGTCCTGGGCGAGCCGGGTGACCAGGCTGCCACCCATGGACAGGCCGCCGACGACGACCTTCTCGCAGTGGTCGGTCAGGCGGGCAAACCCCCGGGAGAGCTCGGCATACCAGTCCTGCCACGTCGTGCGGTTGAGCTCCTGCCACGTGGTGCCGTGTCCCGGCAGCAGCGGCAGCACCACCGAGTGACCCGCCTCGGCGAGGTCCTCGGCCCACGGCTTCATACTCACCGTGCTACCGGTGAACCCGTGACTGAGGAGGACGCCGACGCCGGAGTCGCCGTCGTGGAGGAAGGGTGTCGCGCCAGGAATACTCACAGCCGCATCATTCCATGCCTCGGTGCCGACCCCACTGGCGTAGCATGCGGACGTGTTCTACTGGTTCCTCAAGCGCTTCGCCCTCGGGCCGATTCTGCACATCTTCTTCCGCCCGTGGATCGAGGGTGCGGAGAACGTCCCGACCGACGGACCGGCGATCCTCGCGAGCAACCACCTCTCCTTCAGTGACTCGATCTTCCTGCCGCTCATGCTGCGGCGGCGGGTGACCTTCCTCGCCAAGTCGGACTACTTCACCGGGCGCGGGATCAAGGGGTGGCTCACGGCCACCTTCATGCGCGGCGTCGGGCAGCTGCCCGTCGACCGGGCCGGCGGCAAGGCGAGCAACGCAGCCCTCAAGGCCGGGATGAAGGTCCTGCGGCGTGGTGAACTGCTGGGTATCTATCCCGAGGGGACGCGGTCACCGGACGGCCGTCTCTTCCGAGGCCGCACAGGTGTCGCCCGGCTCGCCCTCGAGGCCAAGGTCCCGGTCATCCCGGTGGTCATGGTCGGCACCGACGAGGCCCAGCCGACGGGCCGGATCGTCCCGAAGATCACCCGGGTGGGGATCAAGATCGGCAAGCCTCTGGACTTCTCGCGCTACGAGGGGATGGAGGAGGACCGGTTCGTGCTGCGCTCGGCGACGGACGAGATCCTCTACGAACTGATGCGCCTGTCGAACCAGGAGTACGTCGACGAGTACGCCTCGGCGATGAAGGACAAGCTCAAGTCGATCTCCAAGGGTCGTCGCGGCCGCGGTCGTGACCAGGGGAACCCTGATGTGGACCGCGCTGCGAGCTGACCGCACCGGCGGCAGCGGCCGACGCGAACCCATCGTCGCGGTCGCCTGCTGGGCGGGGCTGGACATCTTCCGGCCCATCGCCGGCCTCTACGCCGCCCAGATCGCCTATCAGCGGCACACCGAGATGGTGCGTCCCTGGCTGGCGGCCGTCGTCATCGGCGCGCTCCTGCTGTGGAGCGTCGCCATGCTCATCTATCGCACCCGGACGCTGGGGACCACGGTGTTCGAGGTGGGGCTGGCCGGCACCGCCGTCGTCCTGTCGCGGCTCGTCGACACCCAGGCGACCATCGCCGAGGGCGTGCCCACGCTGCCGAGCATCTGGCCGGCCGGCAGCGTCCTCGGCGCGGCGGTGCTCCTCGGAGTGCGCGGCGGAATCGTCGCCGCCGTCGTCATCGGCCTGGCGGACCTCGTCCACGTCGACTTCGAGCCCACCGCCAACACGCTGCACAACATCATCCTGCTCCTCCTCCTCGGCTCCCTGTTCGGGCTGGCCGTCGACCTCGCCCGTGAGGGCCAGGACCGGCTGGAGGCGGTGCTCGCCGAGCAGGAGCGGCTGCGGGAACGAGAACGACTCTCCCGGGCGGTCCACGACGGGGTCCTCCAGACCCTGGCCTACATCCACCGACGCGGTAGTGAGCTCGGTGGCGAGAGCGCCGAGCTGGCCGAGCTCGCGGCCGATCAGGAACGCTCGCTGCGCGAGCTCGTCTCCAGGTCGCACGCGTCGGGGGTGTCCCGGGACGACGTGGACCTCACGGCCGGGCTGGCCGGTCTGGAGCGCGCCGGGGTCACGGTCGTCACCCCGGCAGCCCCCGTCGTCCTCGACCACCACGCGGGGCATGAAGTCATCGCTGCGGTCCGCGCCGCCCTCGACAACGTCGCAGAGCACGCCGGGGACGGCGCCGAGGCCTGGGTGCTGCTCGAAGGGTCGAAGGACGGAGTCCGGGTCACGGTCCGCGACAACGGTGCCGGCCTGCCGCCCGGACGACTCGAGGAGGCCGCAGGGGAGGGCCGACTCGGAGCAGTCGCCTCGATCCGCGGCCGGATCGAGGACCTCGGTGGCAAGGCCTCATGGACCTCACGGGACAGCGGCGGGTGCACCGTTGTCCTCGATGTGCCCGTCACCCGCCCCGGCGCGCCGGTCTCTGGTTGAGTAGACCCGTGCCCGCCCAGCCCGAGACAGAGCCGCAGAGCGAGGTTCCCGTCCGCGTTCTCGTCGCCGACGACCACCCGCTCTGGCTCGGGGCGCTCGAGCGGGACCTGGCAGCGGCCGGCCTCCGGGTCGTCGCCACCGCTGCCGACGGACCGAGCACGGTCCGTCGGGCCCGCGCGACAACCCCCGACGTGCTCGTCCTCGACCTCAACCTCCCGGGACTGCGTGGGGACGAGGTCTGCCGTGCCCTCGGCGACCTGCCGACCCGCATCCTCATCCTCAGCGCGAGCGGGGAGCAGGCCGACGTCCTGGCCGCGATCAAGGCCGGGGCCACCGGCTACCTCGTCAAGTCGGCGCGGCCCGAGGAGATCGTCGCGGCGGTCGAAGCGACCAGCCGGGGTGAGGCGGTCTTCACCCCGGGCCTCGCGGGCATGGTCCTCGGCGAGTTCACCCGGATGGCGGACGAGGAGGCCGGTGAGGTGACCGCCCCGGAGCAGGTCGACCGCGACCGGATCCCCGAGCTGACCGACCGCGAGATCGAGGTGCTCCGCCTCGTCGCCACCGGCATGTCCTACAAGGAGATCGCAGCCGAGCTGGTCATCTCGCACCGAACCGTGCAGAACCATGTGCAGAACACCCTCGGGAAGCTGCACATGCACAACAGGGTCGAACTGGTCCGGTTCGCCATCTCGCGCGGCCTGGAGACCGACATTCGGGCGGACTGAACCGATTTCCCACAGCGCACTATCCTTGACCAGGTGAGTACAACCTCGACCGTCTCCGCGCTGACAGCCGCCGCTGTCACCTCCGACCTGCCGGCTGCCCAGCAGCCGGAGTGGCCCGACCAGGCCGCGCTCGCCGAGGCGGTCTCCACCCTGGCCAGCTATCCTCCGCTCGTCTTCGCCGGTGAGTGCGACGTCCTGCGGACGCGGATGGCCGCCGCCGCCCGCGGTGAGGCGTTCGTCCTCCAGGGCGGTGACTGTGCCGAGACCTTCGCCAGCGCGACGGCCGACAACATCCGCGACCGGATCAAGACGATCCTGCAGATGGCTGCCGTGCTCACCTACGGTGCGTCCGTCCCGGTCATCAAGGTGGGCCGGCTCGCCGGCCAGTACGCCAAGCCCCGCTCCAGCACGACCGAGACGCGCGAGGGAGTCACGCTCCCCGCATACCGCGGCGACATGGTCAACGACTTCGAGTTCGCCGAGGACGCCCGCACCCCGGACCCGCAGCGGCTCGTGCGTGCCTACCACGCGAGCAGCGCGACGCTGAATCTCGTGCGGGCCTTCACCCAGGGCGGCTTCGCCGACCTACGCCACGTCCACGACTGGAACCGCGGCTTCGTCGCCAACGCGGCCAACGTCCGCTACGAGCGGCTCGCGCGCGACATCGACAAGGCGATGAAGTTCATGGCGGCCTGCGGCGCGGAGTTCGATGCCATGCGCACGACCGAGTTCTTCTCCGCTCACGAGGCGCTCATCCTCGACTACGAGCGGCCGCTGTGCCGGGTCGACAGTCGCACCGGCGACCTCTACGACACCTCCGGCCACTTCATCTGGGTTGGGGAGCGCACCCGTCAGCTCGACGGCGCGCACCTCGACTTCGTCGCCCGGATCCGCAACCCGATCGGGGTCAAGCTCTCCGACAAGGCTGACATCGACGAGGTCCTGCGGATGATCGACCTCGTCGACCCCGACCGTGAGCCGGGCCGCCTGACGTTCATCACCCGGATGGGTGCCGGCACCGTCCGCGACGCCCTGCCACGGATCGTCGAGCAGGTCACCGCCTCCGGCGCCGAGGTCACCTGGATCTGTGACCCGATGCACGGCAACACCTTCTCCTCGGCCTCCGGCTACAAGACCCGTGACTTCGACGATGTCGTCGACGAGGTGCGTGGCTTCTTCGAGGTGCACAGCGCCCTCGGGACCGTCCCCGGTGGTCTGCACGTCGAGCTCACCGGCAACGACGTCACGGAGTGCATCGGCGGCTCGGAGAAGATCGTCGACGCCGACCTCAACAAGCGCTACGAGTCGGTCTGCGACCCGCGGCTGAACCACCAGCAGAGCCTGGAGCTGTCGTTCCTCGTCGCGGAGATGCTCAGCACCCCGCCGACCTCCTGACAGGGGGCTTGCGATGGTGACCTTCCGGGCCGACCTGCTCTCGGACACCCTCACCCGACCCACTGACGGGATGCGGGCCGCGATGGCCGCCGCCGAGGTCGGCGACGACGTGTTCGGGGAGGACCCGACGGTCCGGGACCTCGAGGAGCACGTCGCGGGGCTGCTCGGCCACGAGGCCGGACTGTTCACTCCGACCGGCAGTCTGGCCAACCAGCTCGGCCTGCGCCTGCACGTCGCACCGGGTCAGGAGCTGCTCGCCGACAGCGGAGCCCATGTCGTGCGCGCCGAGCTCGGGGCCGCTGCGACCTTCTCGGGGATCACCTCCCGCACCTGGACAGCCGACCGGGGCCGACTGGACCCGGCCGACCCGCTGCGCCTGGCGGCGATCGGCGTCGGGCCCTACCAGGTGGAGACGACGCTCATCGTCGTCGAGAACACCCACAACTTCGGCGGCGGCACGATCCAGCCGCTCGACAGCATCCGCGAGCTGCGCGCCCGGGCATCGGCGCTCGGTGTCGCCCTGCACCTCGACGGGGCGCGGCTGTGGAACGCCCACGTGGCCACCGGGGTCCCCCTCGAGGACTACGGCCGGGAGTTCGACACGGTCAGTGTCTGTCTCTCCAAGGGGCTCGGCGCCCCGATCGGCTCGGTCCTCGTCGGCAGTGCCGAGCGCCTCGCCGAGGCCAGGGTCTGGCGCAAGCGCTACGGCGCAGGGATGCGCCAGGTCGGCATCCTCGCCGCCGCCGGCCGGTATGCCCTCGATCACCACATCGAGCGACTCGCCGACGACCATGCCAGGGCCAGGCGATTCGCCGACTCGGTGGCCGAGCTGGGCCTGGGACTCATCGACCCGGGGAGCGTCGAGACGAACATCGCCATGGTCGACGTCACCGCCGCCGGTCGGACGCCGGGCGAGGTGTCGGCAGCGCTGGCAGAACGGTCGGTCCGTGCCTATCCGGTCGACTCGTCCCGGCTCCGCTTCGTCTGGCACCTCGACGTCGACGACGCCGCGACCGATCACGCGATCGAGGCCGTGCGCGAGGTCCTCGCCTAGGGCACCTCGTGGTGGAGGACCTCGGCCGGTGGCTCCTCCGCGGCCGTCGCCTCAGGTCGTCGGCGCGGTTGCAGCTCGATGACATACATCGCGGCGACCACGAGGGAACCTCCGACGAGCATCCGCGCCGTGATCGACTCCCCGCCGAGGAGGACGGCGAAGAAGGCGGCGAAGACCGGCTCGAGCGCCATGACGATCGCCGCCCGCGAGGCGGTGAGCTGGCTCTGCGCCCAGGTCTGCGCCCAGAGGCAGAAGGCGCCGGCGACGAGAGCCATGTAGAGGATCGACACCCAGCCCCCGGTCGTGTCCGGCACGGTGACCCCGCCGGGGAGCGAGGCCACGACGCAGATGACCGCGATGACAATGGCCTGCACGGTCGCCAGGCCGACCGCGGTGCTCGCCCGGGAGTACCGGGCCAGACCGATGATGTGCAGCGCATAGATCGCTGCGGCGATGAGCGTGAGGGTCTCTCCGTAGCCGAAGGCCAGCCCCCGCAGGGAGAGGACGGCGATCCCGGCCATCGCCAGCGCGACGGCGACCCACACCCGCACCGGGATCCGGTCGCGGAAGATCGCAGCCGCGAGGATCGGGGTGAGAACGACATACGTCCCGGTGATGAACCCGGAGACCGAGGCGTCGGTATGCGCCAGGCCCTCGGTCTGCAGGATCTGGGCGACGCCGTAGAGGCCGCCGAGAACGACGCCGACGCGGACATCGCTGCGGTGCAGGGCCCGCAGCTGCCGCCAGAACACGATGGTCATCGCCGCCGCAGCGATGGTGAAGCGCACGCCCAGGAAGTCGGTCGAGGGGATGGTGACGACGAGGTCCTTGATGAGGAAGAACGTCGACCCCCAGATCGCCGTGACGAGGACGAGCATGAACGTCGCTAGCCGCATGCGCGGGGCAGACAGTGCAGCGGTCACGCCCGAACCCTACGCCTAGACGATCGAGAGGGTGATCGTGCTCCCCTTGCGGACCTGGCTGTCGGGCGCCTCGCTCTGATAGCGGACGCTGCCGAAGAACCCGCCGGCGATCCGCTCGACCTCGACCTTGAGGCCGAGGGCCTCGAGCGTTCTCGTGGCCTCCTGGATCTGCTTGCCGACGACATTCGGCACGGTCACGAGCTCAGGGCCGAGCGAGGGGGTGATCGTCACCGTGTCCCCGCGGAAAAGGGTCCCCTCCGCCGGGTCCTGGGCGATGACGTGACCCTCCGGGACGCTGTCGTGGTAGCGGGCGTCGGCGACGGCGGCAGTCAGCTCCTGACCCTCGATCGCCGCGGTGGCCTCCTCGACGGTCCGGCCGGCCACCGACGGGACGGCGATCGGCTCGCGGCCCTTGCTCACGACGATGTCCACCGGGTCGCCGCGCTTGAGCTGCTCGCCGGCCTCGGGGCTGATGGCGATGATCGTTCCGGCAGGGACGGTCTCGGAGAACGCCTCGCTCTGCTCCCCGAGGGTGAGCCGGTTCTCCTCGAGCGCAGCTGCCGCTCCCTCAGCCGGGGTGTCGACGAGAGTCGGCACCGCATACCGCTCCGGGCCCTGGGAGACGCGCACCGTCACCTCGCTGCCGCGAGAGAGCTCCTGTCCGGGGAGCGGCTGCACCGAGACGACATGATCGACCGGGATGGTCTCGTCGTAGACGTCCTGCCGGGCGGGGGTGAGCTCGGCAGCCTCCAGCTCGGTGACGGCCTCGTCATAGCTGAGATCGGCGAGCGTGGGAACAACGGTGGGGGAACCTGGGCCGTAGAGGAAGTACCACCCGGCGGCGGCTCCCCCCGCGAGCAGCAGCGTGGCGAGGAGCGCGACGAGCAGGCCGCGTCCCCTTCGGCGACGCGCCGTGGGGAGCTTCTGCGGTAGGTCCTCGGGCGGGACGACCGCCCCGCTCTGGCGGACCACCAGCGGAGCGACGGGGGTGTCGCCGGGGCCGCGCTCGACGTCCTCGTCCATCCGGCGCGCGATGACCTGGGTGTGGTCCTGGGTGTAGGCCCTGGTCTCCGCAGCGGTGCGTGGCCGGTCGTCCAGCTCCTCGCTGCTGAGGCGGGTCCGCGTCGAGCGGATGAGATGGGCGAGCGCATTGCCGTCGACCGGACGCTCCATCGGGTCGCGCGAGGTGGTGATCTCGACCAGGCTGTCCAGGGCGGCCGGGACACCGTCGACCCTCGTGCTCGGGGCCGGCACGCCGCCGTGGACGTGCTGGTAGGCGACATACATCGGGTTGTCGCCGGTGAAGGCCTTGGTGCCGGTGAGCATCTCGAAGATGACGAGGCCAGCGGCATAGATGTCGCTGCGGGCATCGGCGCGGCCCTGCTCGACCTGCTCCGGGGAGAGGTAGGAGACGGTGCCGAGGAGAGTGTCCGTCGCAGAGGTTGCCGTCTCCGAGGTCACGGCGCGGGCCAGGCCGAAGTCGGTGACCTTGACGACCCCGTCCTCGCGGATGATGACGTTCTCCGGCTTGATGTCGCGGTGGATCAGCCCGGCAGCATGGGCCGCTGCGAGAGCGTCGGCAAGCGGGGCGGCGATGTCGAGGGTGGCCCTGGGAGAGAGGGCACCGTCCTCGTCGAGGACCTGGCGCAGCGTTCGGCCCCGGACCAGCTCCATGACGAGGAAGAGCCGCCCGTCGTCCTCGCCCTGGTCGTGGACGGCGACGATGTTCGGGTGGCTGAGCCGGGCCGAGGCGCGCGCCTCGCGCCCGAAGCGGGTCACATAGGTCTCGTCCGCCGCCAGGGCCGGGTGCATGACCTTGAGGGCGACATGCCGGTCCAGGCGGGTGTCCTCGGCCTCGAAGACCGTCGCCATCCCGCCGCGGGCGATCCGCTCGACGATGCGGTAGCGACCATCGATGAGGTCACCAGGAGCGAAGACAGACACGCTCCTGATCCTAGGGACGCCGGTGGTCGTCACAGCGCAGGACTCACCCGAACTTGGCCCGCAGGGCGTGAATGTTGCGGACATAGGCGCGCGTGTCGCTGTACATGCCCTTGCTCCGGACCGAGGCCATGCCCTGGTAGTACGCGGCGATCGCGATGGACTCGTCCGTCGTGCTGCGCAGGTGGGCCCGGATGATGACGACACCCGCGGTGATGTTGTCCTGCGGGTCGAGCAGGTTGAGCTCCCGGCCGATGAGCTGGCTCGCCCAGTCCCCGGAGGCGGGGATGACCTGCATCAGGCCGATCGCGTTGGCGACCGAGACCTGACGGTGGTTCCATCCGGACTCCTGATAGCTGATGGCCAGCGCCAGCGCGGGGTCGACACCATGGCGCTTGGCCGTCTCGATGATCATGGCCTTGGCCTGGTCACGGGTCGGCACCGGCAAGGTGGAGAGCAGCGCGTGGTTCTTCTTGGCAGCGGAGACGGTGGTCGAGGGGAAGTGCCGAGCGGAGTAGCCCCCGGAGTTGAACGGCGTGCTCATCTCCGGCTGCGGGGCCGTCGACTTCTTGGCCGCCGGCTTCGAGGAGCTCGCGGCCTTGGCCGCCTGTGTCCCGTCGGTCGGGACGGTGAGCTTCTGGCCGACCCGGATGATGCCGTTGACGCTGATCTTGTTCAGGCCGGCGATGGCCCGGGCTGTGGTCTTGTGCCGCTGGGCGATGCCGATGAGGGTGTCACCGGCGCGGACGGTGTAGGAGCCCGTCGCAGCAGGCTGGGGGTTCGGGGCAGCGGGCTTGGTGGCAACGGTCGAGGCGCTCGCAGCCTTGGCCGCGGTCTTCCCGTCGGAGGGGACCCGGAGCTTCTGTCCGGGGTGGATCGTGCCGCTGACCGAGATCTTGTTCAGGGCGGCCAGGGCGCGCGCCGAGGTCTTGTGCCGCTGGGCGATGCCGATGAGGGTGTCACCGGAACGGATCGTGTAGGTCGTCGTGGTCGTCGGGGAGCCCGGGGCCTGAGCGGGGGAGGCGCTCCTGCCGGGCACCTGAAGCCGCTGTCCGGGGTGGATCAGGCGCCCGCCGTTCGGCAGGTTGTTGCGGGAGACGAGAGCGGCGACGGTGGTGTGGTGCCGGTGGGCGATCGTGTGCAGGCTGTCACCGTTCTTGACGACATAGGTATCCCACCCCGGACTCGCTGCGACGGCGGACTGCACGGGGGTAGGCAGGTCGAGGGTCGGTGGGGGTGTGGCAGCGACGATCGGCGCCATGAGCACTCCTGGGTAGCGATGAGATAGCGGTGAGCCACGGGTGTGACTGTGACAGATGTGGCGGTGGGAACGGATGTGACTCGTGAGACTTCTGGGAAGAATTTACCGTACGCGTGCTGACCTGCGTGGTTCCCACGCGTGTGGATGTGCCCTCGGGCTTCGACCGCGTACCCTCATGCCGTGAGCACCTCAAGGCCGATCGAGCACGCCAGCGACGACCTCCTCCGACTCGTTCCGGAGTGGTGGTACGTCCCCGACATCGCCGAGCGACTCGGCCTGTCGCTGTCCCAGGTGCGGCGCATCCTCGACGACCGCGACGTCCTCGCTGCCCGCGTGGGCGAGAACAAGGCGGTCGGTGTTCCAGCGGCGTTCTTCGACGACGAAGGCCCTCTCCCGGCCCTCAAGGGGACCTGCACCGTCCTCGCGGACGCCGGTCTCAGTGACGCCGAGATCCTCGAGTGGTTGTTCACCCCCGACGGGTCCCTCCCGGCGCCCGGTGCTCCGATCGACAACCTGCATGCCGGTTTCAAGACCGAGATCCGTCGCCGCGCGATGGAGCTCGCTCTCTAGCCCACTCGGGCGAACCTGCGCTCAGGCAGTGCGCTGGGTGGCGAGCCGGGCGAGATCGGCGAGCCCGGCATACCCCGTCGGCGAAAGGTTCGCGTCCTCCAGGGCGGCGAGCGCGTCGGCCGTGAGGTCGCCGATCCGCCTCTCGACCCACTCGAGCGCGCCGGAGCCGGCGATGATCTGCTGCAGCTCGGTGATGACGGCCGGATCGTCGGTGCCCAGTCCCTCGATGAGCCGTGCTGAGGCGCCCTCGTCGAGCTGCTCGAGCGCGGCGGCGACGAGCACCGTCCGCTTTCCCTCGCGCAGGTCGTCGCCGGACGGCTTCCCGGTGACCGCAGGGTCGCCGAAGACGCCGAGCAGGTCATCGCGCAGCTGGAAGGCCCGGCCGATGTCGAGGCCGTAGCGGGACAGCGCCGCGACCTGACTCTCGCTCGCCTGGGCTGCGAGGGCCCCGATGAGCAGCGGATGCTCGACGGAGTACTTGGCACTCTTGAACCGGATGACCCGGTCGGCCCGCTCGAGCCGTTCGGCGCCCGGCAGGCTCGCCCACGGACGGACCGACTCGACGACGTCGAGGAACTGGCCGGCCATGAGCTGGGTGCGCATGAGCGCGAACATCTCCCGGGCGGCCTCGAGGTCGGGCAGTCCCGCGCGGGACATGAGCTCATCGGAGGCGGTGAGGCAGAGGTTGCCTGCGAGGACGGCCCCGGCGAGTCCGAACCGCTCGGGAGGTCCGTCCCAGCCGCGGTCGGAGTGCCGGTTCGCGAGCTCGATGTGGGCGGACGGGGCGCCGCGGCGGGTGTCGGAGCCGTCCATGACGTCGTCGTGGAGGAGGGCCGCGGCCTGGAAGAACTCCATCGAGGTGGCCATCAGGATGACGTCCTCGGGCGCCTCCTCGACGGGTTTGCCGGCGACGGCGCAGTAGCCCCAGGTGAGGAACGACGCCCGCAGCCGCTTGCCCCCGCGCAGCAGTGCCGACGTGACATCGAGCAGATCGGTGATGTCGGGCCCCAGCTCGCGCAGCACCTCACGCTGACGATCGATCTCGGTGTCCACGCACGACTGGACGCGCTCTGTGACGGTGGTCATGGTGCCTTTCCCGTGGTTCGGATGCTCGCAGCCTACGTGAGAGCGGTGACCTACATTGGTCCGCATGGCCCATGGACTCCCCTCCCGGCTCGAGCGCCCGGCGCACATGACGGCGTCCATCCCGGCGAACCTCCGGGACGCCGCGGCCTCGATCTCCTTTGAGTTCTTCCCGCCCAAGGACGACGCAGCCGAGATCGCGCTCTGGCAGGCGATCCGTCAGCTCGAGGCGGTCCGGCCGGCCTTCGTCTCGGTCACCTATGGCGCGGGCGGCTCCACCCAGGACCGCACGGTGCGGGTGACCGAGCGGATCGCTCGTGAGACGACCCTGACCCCACTGGCGCATCTCACCTGTGTGAATGCCTCCATCGCGCAGCTGCGCCAGGTCGTCGGTCAGTATGCGTCTGCCGGCGTCCGCAACGTCCTCGCCCTACGGGGCGACCCGCCCGGCGATGTCCGCGGGCCGTGGGTCCGCCACCCCGAGGGCTTGGACCATGCCGACCAGCTCGTCTCCCTCGTCCGGTCCCTCGGTGACTTCACCGTCGGCGTCGCGGCCTTCCCCGACGTCCACCCCGAGAGTCGTGACCTTGACGAGGACGTCGAGACCCTCATCCGGAAGGCTGACGCCGGCGCGACCTTCGCGGTGACCCAGATGGTCTTCGACGTCGACACCTACCTGCGGCTGCGGGACCGGGTCAACGCCCACCGTGACCTGCCGATCACCCCCGGCCTGATGCCGGTGACCAACCTCAAGCAGATCGCCCGGATGAGTGAGCTCATGGGCACACCGTTGCCCGCGGCGGTCGTCTCGCGCCTGGCCGCCGTCGAGGACGACCCGGTCGCAGTGCGCGCGGTCGGGATCCAGATCGCCACCGAGCACGCCCAGCGGATGCTCGCCGAGGGCGCGCCCGGAGTCCACTTCATCACGATGAACCGCTCGACGGCGACGCTCGAGGTGTTCCGGAACCTCGACCTCTGAGCGCCGGGCCAGGCTTGTCGCCTGGTCCCCAGCATGTCGCCTGCTCCAGTTTCTGTCGTCTGCTCCGCTGTCTGTCGGCAATGGCCGACACCCAGCGGAGCTGTGCACAGAGTCCGGAGTGAGTGACACGGGCCGGAGTGAGTGACACGGACCGGAAGAGGGACGCCGCCGGCTAGGTGCCCCACATCTCCTCGCGGCCAGGGGACACGCAGATGCACACCTCGTTGCCCTCGGGGTCGGTGATCGTCCACCAGGCCGGCGCCGCGGCGTCATTGCTGATCCGCCCACCCGCGGCGACGGCCGCGTCGACCCGGGACCTGGCCTCGTCGCCGGGAACGAAGACGTCGAGGTGGATCCGGTTCCGCTGCGCCCGCCGCGCACGGTCCTCGGCGTCGAGCCGTTGGAGGAAGATCGGCATGGTCAGGTGGTGCGGGTGAACGATATCGGTCACGCCGTCGCGGGGGTCCTCGACATAGCCGAGTGCCGCCGTCCAGAACCGGCGCACAGCAGGAATATCCACGGCGTCGATGCCGACCTGGAGGAACCGGAGGACGGAGACGTCGGCCTCCAGTCCGAGGGTTCGGGCGGCGGACTGACAGCGAGCGGCGAGCGGCGCATACCCCTCGTGCATCTCCCAGAGGTCCTTGCCGGTGTCGAGGGTGACCCGATCGCCGCGCACGTCGATCCCGAGTGCCAGCCCGGCCTCGTCGGCGAGCGCAGCGACCTGCTCGACGAGGTCCGCTGCCTGGGCCTGGCTCTGTGTCGGATAGCTCGCGATGGCGGCGAAGGTGAGCCGCCAGTCCTCGGTGCCGGGCTCATCCCAGCGGTCGGCGCCCTCCGGCAGGGGGAGGACGTCGACCTCGTTGCCGTCCGCGTCGGCAACCGTCGCGTAGTAGCCGTTGTCCTGCACCCGTCCGCCGAGGTCCGGCGCCGCCGCGACAGTGGCTACGGCGACGGGCTGGGTGGTCACCGCATCGAGGTGGAGCCGGTTGCGTAGGGGTCGTGGCGCGCTCTGGTCCTGGAACCGGACCGACGGCCGGCGCCGGCCGGGGTCGTGCAGGGCGGCTGCACCGGCGTGGTCGTAGCCCAGAGCCTGGCTCCAGAACGGGAGCAGGGTCGAGGCGTCCTGGGCGTCGATCCCGATAGAGACGACCTGAAGCACGCTCGGGTCGGCCGTGAGCCCGAGGTCGGCTGCCGCCGTGGAGACGGCCCGACTGGCCTGAAGATCAGCCGCGGTGAACCGGCCTCCGGCGGGGGAGCCCGGGATGCCCGTCTCCGGGACCCACGCGCCGCCACGCGGCAGGCGCACCTGGACCCCGCCGGCGCGCACGTCGATGTCCGGCAGGGTGGTGGTCGCGTCGATGAGGCGGCGGACCAGTGCCGCCCCGGCGGCGTGTGAGGACGTGGGAAACCACGCCATCGCGTCCCTGTCGATGACCCGCCAGTCCCCGGTGCCGTCGGCTGCCTGGAACGCCTGGGCGGTCAGGCCCGCACTGCTCGCGTTCTCCCCAGCGTCCATGCCTGACAGACTGTCAGCGATCGTCCCCCGGCGCCAGGGTCACCCGCCCTCCTCAGCGGAGCGGCCCACGCTTCGTAGCAGCGGGACAGCGGCCGCGGGATAGAGCGGCAGGCTCTCGTCAAGGTCGTTGATCGGACGCCAGACGACGGGCATCTGGCTGCCGTCGCTCTCGGTCAGGAACGTATCCATCTCGGCCGGCTGGGGGTCGAGCCGTCCCGAGTAGACGAAGACGATCTCGTGGCCTGGCACTCCGTCGATGCAGAAGATGTTCTCGACGGCTGACAGCAGCCGGAGGTCGTGGACCGACGCAGCGAGCTCCTCGCGGACCTCGCGCACGACCGCGTCGCGGTGCGGCTCGCCGAACTCGACGCTGCCGCCGATGAGCCGGTGATAGCCCGCAGGGTTCTCGGCAGTCGGCGGATTGAGGCTCACCGCATGCGCCGTGCCCGCGTCATCCACGGCGATGAGCATCGCCTTGACCCTGATGACCGGCGGGTTCATCGCACGCGCAGCGGCTCTCCGTGGGTCATCGCGACGAGATCGGGATAGGTCGTCGGGAAGACGGTGTGGGAGTGGCCGGCGGCTGCCCAGATCTGTTCGTACTGCTCGAGATCCACATCGACGATGGTGCGTAGGGGCTCACCTGTCGACGTCCGGTGACCCACCGGGGCGACACCACCGATGGCGAATCCGGTCTCGGCGCGGACATAGCCCGCATCGGCTCGCTCGACGGCAGCAGTCCCGGCCGAGTCGGCGAGGACGTCGGTGTCGACCCGCGCTCCACCGGAGGCCAGGACGAGCAGGGGAGTGCGGTGCCCGTCCATGCTCACGGCCACGAAGATCAGCGAGTTTGCGATATGCGCCGGCGTCGTCCCGAGTGCCTCGGCGGCGGCCGCAGCAGTGCGGACGGCGTCGGGCAGGACGGTCACCTGGGGTGGGTTCGCGCCGATGCCGGTGGCGTATGCGGCCAGCGCCTCACGCACCGGAACCACAGTCGGGTGGGTGAGGAGCGGGTTGTCACCGGAGGGGTCAGTGCCCTCTTGACGTTCATGCATGGCCGTGTCCTAGAGTGTTCGAACAGATGTTCGATGATGGGTCGAGTCGATCGAGCATCACCACCTGACCGACACCCTAGCGACAGGGGCTGACCCGCCATGCGTTCCTACGCCGAACCCATCATCGCCCACCCGGATCCTGCACCCCACGAGCACCTGCTCCAGGGCCACGGGACCGTCCTCACCGCGGAGGAGGACCAGCCCGCACCGCCGAAGGCCTTCCTCTGGCGGGGCCGGCACTACTCGGTCCGCACTGTCGTCGCGACCTGGCTCGACCAGGCGCCGTGGTGGCGCAGTGCCAGTGCCCCGGTGCGCCGGTGCTGGCGGGTCGAGGCGACCGCCGGCATGGCGAGCGGGATCTCCCTCATCGACCTCTCCTGCGACGCCGACGGCTCCTGGCAGCTCGTCGCGGTCCACGACTGAGGGGAGCGAGCCAGTGTCCGCCATTGCCGTCCTCGACCTGCTCGACCGCTCCCGGGAGAGTCTCATCGACGCCCAGCACGAGCCGGCTGTGGGTCGTCGCTACCAGATCGCCCACCTCGCCGCCCTTCGTGCCGGGGCCGCGGTCCTCGCGGCGCGCTCGCGGCCACGGGGCCGGCGAGTTCGGGGCATGGTCACCGTCTGGGACCTCATCCCGACCCTCGCGCCCGAGCTGTCGGAGTGGGCCGATGTCTTCGCCGGATGCCCGGCGCGCACGGGTGCGGATGCGGAGCACCGGGTGACCGCGCGCGAGGCCGACGACCTGCTCCGCGACGCCGAGCGGTTCCTCGAGCTCGTCGCCCACTCGCTAACCCGCTAGCCCGTCCGATCACCTCACGGACCGGCCCGATGGCGCGAAGACCCCGTCCAGTCGCATAAGCCCGGGCCAGGCAAACCAGCGACCGGGCGACACAGCAGCGGACCCGTTCCGCCTCGACCTCTTCACCCCCTCGACATCCCTCGACCCCGCAGATCTGAGCACCGACCATGTCTCTCGACTTCGCCCACCTCCACGTCGCCTCGGGGTTCTCGATGCGCTACGGCGCCTCGATGCCCGAGGACCTCGTCGAGCGCGCTGCCCAGCACGGGCAGTCCGCGCTCGCCCTCACCGACCGGGACGGGCTCTACGGCGCGGTCCGGTTCACCACCGCGGCCGCCAAGGCCGGGATCGCGCCGGTGCTCGGTGTCGACCTGGCCTGTATCGATCTGGCCGGTGTCGATCTGGCCGGTGTCGATCCGGCGCATGACTTCAGGGAACCGGCCCGGCGCACCAGGACTCCCGTCCGGGGCGGGGCCTATGTCGATCCACGCCTGCCCCGGGTCACCCTCCTCGGGCGCGGGATCGCCTCCGGGGCACCGCACAAGGCGGGCTGGCGGGCGCTGTGCCGGATCGTCAGCGAGGCGCATGCCGAGGCACTGGCCAGGGACGACCGGGGCAGGCCGGTCACCTCCCGGGCAGGCATCGAGCAGTGGGGTAGGCAGGCCGACGCCCTCGTCGTCCTGCTCGGGCCGGACAGCGACGTCGGCCGCGCGGTGCTGCACCGCCGCGACCGGGAGGCCGAGGAGCGGCTGGCCCGATGGCGACGCAGTCTGCCCGGTGCGGTCGTCGTCGAGGTCGTCTGCCACGACGGACCACCGGGCACACCGGGTAGCCGGGAGCACGCGCGTCGGATGC
Source organism: Intrasporangiaceae bacterium (assembly GCA_012518475.1). Taxonomy (GTDB): domain Bacteria; phylum Actinomycetota; class Actinomycetes; order Actinomycetales; family Dermatophilaceae; genus F2B08. Next base: position 21,103 of record JAAYSB010000215.1, read on the forward strand.
TCGCTCTCGCCGACGCGACGGGGACCCCGGCCGTCCTCAGCGCGGCCGTGCGCCACCGGGACCGGGAACAGGCACGGGTCGTCGATGTGCTCGACGCGAGTCGGCGGCTCGTCGTCCTCGACCCTCGCCACCTCGACCGGACCACCGACGCCGGACACCTCGCGACGACCGCGACGATGGCCCGCACCGCCGAGATGGTCACCAACAACCCCGTGCGGGCGGCCCAGCTGCTCCACGACACGATGACCCTTGCTGCCGAGTGCGCCCAGGACCCGCGCCGCGACCTCGGCATCGGCTCGGTGCACCTTCCCGAGGCGAGTGTCCTCGGCATCCCGGACGGCACCGACCCGCAGAGCACCCTCACTGCGCGGTGCAGAGGTGCGGTCGCCGGCCGCTATCCCGAGGCGGGGGAGGTGCTCTGGCAGAAGGTGCAGGACCGGCTTGCCGAGGAGCTCGACGTCATCGCCCAGCTCGGGTACGCGACCTACTTCCTCACCGTCGCCGAGGTCACCGACCTCATCCGCGACAAGGGGATCCGGGTCGCCGCCCGCGGGTCCGGCGCCGGGTCGCTCGTCACCTATCTGCTCGGCATCAGCGGCGTCGACCCGGTCCGCTACGACCTGCTCATGGAGCGGTTCTGCTCACCGCTGCGGGCCGAGCTGCCGGACATCGACATCGATGTCGAGTCGGCCCGCCGGATCGAGATCTACGAGGCGATCATCGAACGGTTCGGGGCCCACCGGATCAGCTGTGTCTCGATGATGGACACCTATCGGGTCCGCCACGCCATCCGCGACGTCGGGGCCGCCCTCGGCATGGCACCCAAGGACATCGACGACATCGCGGTGTCGTTCCCGCACATCCGGGCCCGCGACGCACGCTCGGCCATCGCCGAACTGCCCGAGCTGCGGACCCGCGGGTTCGACGCAGCCCACCTGCGGACCTTCTTCGACCTCGTCGAGAGCCTCGACGGGCTGCCCCGTCACATCGCGCTCCACCCGTGCGGGATCGTCCTGTCCGGGACCGGTCTGCTCGACCGCACCCCTGTCGAGCCGAGCCTGCTCGGGTTCCCGATGAGCCAGTTCGACAAGGACGACGTCGAGGTCCTCGGACTGCTCAAGCTCGACGTCCTCGGCATCCGGATGCAGTCCGCCATGGCCCACGCGGTCGAGGAGATCGAGCGGACGACGGGGGAGCGGATCGACCTCGACGACCAGAGCCAGGTGCCCCTCGACGACGAGGACACGTTCGCGATGATCCGCACCACCCGCACCCTGGGCTGCTTCCAGATCGAGAGCCCCGGCCAGCGTGAGCTCATCGGCAAGCTCGGCCCCCGCACGTTCGAGGACCTCATCGTCGACATCTCCCTGTTCCGGCCCGGCCCGGTCAAGTCCGACATGATCACCCCCTACCTCGAGTCGCGGCACGGTTGGAAGCGGCCCCGCTATCTGCACCCCTCGCTCGTCCCGGCGCTCGAGGAGACCGAGGGCGTCGTCGTCTTCCACGAGCAGGTGCTGCACATCGTCGCCGTGACGACCGGGGTGAGCCTTGCCCAGGCCGACGAGGTCCGCCGGGCCATGGGCAGCCCGCACGGGCAGGAGGAGATCGAGGCCTGGTGGCGTCCTGCCGCGCTCGCCCGCGGCTACACGCGAGAGGAGGTCGACGAGATCTGGGCGGTGCTGAAATCCTTTGCGTCCTTTGGGTTCTGCAAGGCGCACGCTGCTGCGTTCGCCCTCCCCACATACCACTCGGCCTGGCTCAAGACGCACTATCCGGCGGCGTTCCTCGCCGGTGTCCTCACCCACGACCCGGGGATGTATCCCAAGCGGCTCATCCTCGATGACGCGCGCACCCACGGCATCGAGGTGCTGCCGATCGACGTCAACGCCTCCCGGGCGCACTACAGCGTCGAGGGGGAACAGGCGATCCGGCTCAGCCTGGCCGACATCAAGGGGATCAGCGAGACCGAGGTCGCGCGGATCGTCGCCGCCGCACCCTTCCTCGACCTCGACGACTTCTGGCACCGTGCGGGGGTGAGCCGACCGGTCGTCGAGCGGCTCGTCCTCATCGGCGCCTTCGACCGGCTGCACGGCATCGGGACCGGGGCGGTGCCTCGGCGGGGACAGGTGACCCGTCGTGACCTGCTGCTCCACGTCGCCGCGCTCGACCGGCACACGCGGTCCCGGCTCTCGACCTCGACGCGGGGGACCGCCCGCTCCGGCGAGCTCACCCAGCTCAGTCTCGACCTCGGGGACGCCCCGACGCTCATCGCGCACGGACTGCCCGAGCTGACCGGGGTCGAGCGGGTGCGCGCCGAGCTCGACATCCTGGGCCTCGACGCAACCTCGCACGTCATGGACTTCTATCGGCCGCTCACCAGGGCGCTGGGGGTGACCCACGCCAAGGACCTGCTCTCGTGCCGGTCCGGCTCGACCGTCTGGCTCGCCGGGACCAAGGTCGCCACCCAGACCCCGCCGATCCGCTCCGGGCGGCGGGTGGTCTTCCTCACTGTCGACGACGGCACCGGGCCGGCGGACACGACCTTCTTCGAGGACGTCCAGGGTCCCTATGCCGAGGTCGTCTTCCACTCGTGGATGATCCTCGTGCGCGGCATCGTGCGGCGCACCGGTGACCGGGGCGTCTCGATCCGGGCGACCGGTGCCTGGGAGCTCTCGAGCCTTGAGGAGGCCTGGCGGGCCGGGGGACTGGCTGCGGTCGAGGCACGCATCGCCGAGACCGACATCCAGCCCGAGGAGAGGCAGGGGTCCCGCCGGGTGCTCCTGCACGCCTCCGGCTTCCGACAGTCTCCCTATGCCGACATCAAACCGGCCGGACGCCCGGCGAGCGGACGGGCGATCACGGGGCCGTCCCGCAAGATCTGGCACGCCTCGCCGGGGAGCTCGGGCCGATGACACGGGCAGGCCGCCGGCTCCAGAGGGGCAGACCGGCAGCGGCATGCCACGGGTCATCCGCGGGCGGCGTGGGCGCCGCCGACTACAGTTGGAGCATGCCTGACTCGCAGCAGAGCCGCCCGTCCGCAGCGACGTCGAGCCCGAACGTGCGGACCGCCGCGATCTCCGAGTCCGTCCACGCTCTGGCCGCCGCACGGCAGCGCGAGCTGGGCCGCCCGCTCGTCGTCCTCGACCTCGGTGGCGGCACCGGGGGACTCGCGGTGCCGCTCGCCCTCGCCGGCCACCATGTCCACGTCCTCGACCCGAGCCCGGATGCGCTGGCCTCGCTCCAGCGGCGGGCCCGCGAGCACGGCCTCGGTGTGGCACAGGAGGCCGGCACCGGCTCCGTCGCCGCAGCCCAGGGGGATGCCGACACGCTCCAGGACGTCGAGGCTGTCCGCGAGCTCGTCGGTGGTCGTCCCATCGATCTCATCTGCTGCCATGAGGTTCTCGAGTGGGCCGACGACCCGGCCGGCACCCTGCGCGCCATCGCGCGCATCCTCCCTCCCGGGGGCGCGCTCTCCCTCGTCACCTCCGGGCGTCTGGCGGCCGTGCTCGGCCGCGTCCTCGCCGGTCGCTTCGCCCAGGCCCACCGTGCCCTGACCAGCCGGGACGGCCGGTGGGGCGAGGCCGACCCCATGCCGCGCCGGTTCGACACCGCCGCGCTCACCGAGCTGCTCACCTCGTGCGGCTTCGCCATCGAGGACGTGCACGGCGCCCGGATCTTCGCCGACCTCGTTCCCTCCGCCTATGTCGACAGCGATGCCGACCGTCGCGCCCTGCTCGAGCTCGAGGCAGCGGCCTCTGCCCATCCCGACTACCCGCTCCTCGCCCAGCTGGGTGCAGCGATGCACATCGTGGCCCGCCGCCGTTCCTAGGCGCCCACGCTCCACACCATGAGTCGGCGGCAGTACTCCGCTCCCGCTCCGGCCACGGCCGGTCCACCGGACGACTCCGGATGCCCGATCCTGCACGTCGACATGGACGCCTTCTATGCCTCCGTCTCCCTCCTCGACCACCCCGAGCTCGTCGGCACCCCCGTCATCGTCGGTGGCGCCGGCACCCGCTCGGTCGTCCTGTCGGCGACCTACGAGGCTCGCGCGAGCGGCGTCACCTCGGCCATGCCGATGTCCCGGGCGTTGCGCCTGTGCCCGACGGCCACGGTGCTTCCCCCACAGCATGATCGGTATGCCGCGGTCTCCAAGGCGGTCTTCGCCACCTTCCGGTCGGTCACCCCGCTCGTCGAGGGACTCAGCCTCGACGAGGCGTTCCTCGACGTGTCCGGGGCACGCCGCCTGCTCGGCCCCCCGACGACGATCGCTGAGCTCATCCGTGCCCAGGTCCTCGACGAGCAGGGCGTGACCTGCTCCGTCGGCATCGCCCCGACGAAGTTCGTCGCAAAGCTCGCCTCCGGGATGGCCAAGCCGGACGGGGTTCTCGTCGTCCCGGCGGCCGACGTCGTGTCCTTCCTCCACCAGCTTCCGGTCGGTGCGCTGTGGGGGGTCGGCGAGAAGACCGAGGAGGCGCTGACCCGGCTGGGCCTGCGTACGGTCGCCGACATCGCGCATACCCCCCGGGCAACGCTGCAGCGCGCTCTCGGTGACGTCGGCGGGGCGCACCTGCACGACCTGTCGTGGGGACGCGACCCCCGCCGCGTCGAGCCGACGCGGGAGGAGAAGAGCGTCGGAGCGGACGAGACCTTCCCCTACGACGTCGACGACCCGGACTACATCCGCCGCGAGCTGCTCCGGCTCAGCGACAAGGTAGCCGGACGGTTGCGGGCCGCCGGTCTGTCGGGACGGACGGTGACCCTCAAGGTCCGGTTCGCTGACTTCACGACCATCACCCGGGCGCGGACCCTGCGCGAGCCGACCGATGTGAGCCGCGAGATCTTCACGACAGTCTCCGACCTCTATGCCGCTCTGGGGCTCCAGCGTGCCCGGCTGCGCCTCGTCGGCGTGCGGGTGAGCTCGGTCGTCGAGACCTCCCAGGCACCGATCCAGGGGCTTCTCGACGAGCCCGAGTTCGGGTGGCGGGACGCCGACCGGGCCATCGACCGGGCTCAGGCCCGGTTCGGGAAGGAGAGCGTCACCTCGGCCTCGCTGCTGCCCTCGCGGGCCACGCGACGCACCCCCGGGCCGGGTCAGCACGCGTCGGGGCCGAGCTGATGGGGCCCGCACTTCCCACGGCGGTCACACACGACCTACAGTTGGTGCTTGAAGGTCCACCCCCGCTCACCCATGGCGTCAGGGGTCTCGTCATTGCCCTGGAGGTGCACGATGCCGCTCAGCGATCGTGAGCAGCAGCTGCTCGAGCAGATGGAGCGCGCCCTCGTCGAGGAGGACCCGAAGTTCGCCACGTCCATGCGCGGGGGTCCGGGGCAGGCACGCAACCGGCGCCGGCTCGCGATCGGCGTCGGTGGCGTCCTGGTCGGTCTCGCCGTCATCCTGCTCGGAGTGACGATCGCCCAGGTGCCGGTCGGGGCCATCGGCTTCGCCATCATGGTCGCGGCCGTCGTCTATGCAGCGACCGACAAGAAGCCCGCGCTGCACGTGCTGCCCGAGCCCGGCCAGAACCCGCGGGGCAAGGCGCCGAAGGCACCCCGGGGTGGGAAGAAGTCTGGCGGTTCCTCATTCATGCAGCGGATGGAGGAGCGTTGGGAGAAGCGGCGCGAGGAGGAAGGCCGCTTCTGATCGCTGAGCCGGTGCTCAGGTGATCAGGACACCCACGACGAACAGCACGGCGATGGCGAATGCCGTGATCAGCTCGATCCCCATGCTGTGCAGAATCGCTCGCAGGGCCTGCTTGGTGCGGGTCCACGCTGCTGAGCTGTCCCGGCTGCGCGTCATCTCGACGAGGTAGATCGCGAGCACGAAGCCGACGAAGGCCCCGACGACGGGGATGACGAAGAACCCGATGATGGCGGCGATCACGGCCAGCGTCAGCGTGCCGAGGCCGATTCCTTGCGTCTTGAGCTTCCTGCCGGGGATGAGGAACTGGGCGACGACGCCCACCACCCAGACGACAGCGGCGATGCCGAAGATGATCCAGGCGGTCGTGCCACCCGTGCCGATGGCCCAGAGGAGGACGGCGCCCAGGACGATGAGCAGGCCTGGCAGGACCGGCACGACGATGCCGATCGTCCCCACGACGAGCAGGATCGCGCACAGCGCGATGAGGGCGCCCTCAGACATGGCTCAGTGGCGGGAGAGAAGAACCGAACCGGTATGCGCTCAGGACGGCGACTCAGCGCTCGTCGGCGCCGGCCGTGGCCGCAGTCGACTCGAGGCGGTCGGTCTCGTCGTGGATGTGGGCGAGCTCGCGCAGGGCCGGAACGTGCTTGCGGGCGTGGTGAGCGCAGAAGAACAGCTCGCCGCCACCGTGGAGGGTGGCCCGCACATAGGCCTGCGCTCCGCAGCGGTCGCAGCGGTCAGCAGCACTCAGGGGTGTGGGGGTCAGCAGAGCATTCACGTCATCAACCTTCGCTTCGTCTCGTCCGTTCGTCGGTCCGGTACAGGGCAACAGTCAAACACGAGTGGATGTTCCCGGGGGAAGGGTACTCACATTTCGGCATCCGGGCGTGGCGCGTCGGGCGTGCCGTGCCCAGGGGTGTCGGTGTCGGCGGCTAGCCTGCTGGAGAATACCCGCACACTGGTCTGAGTGCCGATGAAGTCTGCGTGCAGATGAAGACAGTGCCGATGAAGCCAGTGCCTGAAGACAGTGCCGAATCCAGGATCGCCCTGATCCGACCGAACAGCAGCAGGAGACCCATCTCGTGTCGACCGCCAAGAAGGCTGCGACGAGCAAGTCCACGCAGGACTACACCGCTCACCACCTCCAGGTTCTCGAGGGCCTGGAGGCGGTCCGCAAGCGGCCGGGCATGTACATCGGCAGCACCGACGGACGCGGCCTCATGCACTGCCTGTGGGAGATCATCGACAACTCCGTCGACGAGGCCCTCGGCGGGCACGGCAGCCGCATCGAGGTCATCCTCCACGAGGACGGGTCGGTCGAGGTCAGAGACAGCGGCCGAGGGGTCCCGGTCGACATCGAGCCGCGCACCGGCCTGACCGGTGTCGAGCTGGTCTATACGCGCCTCCACGCCGGCGGGAAGTTCGGCGGCGGCTCCTACACCGCTTCCGGTGGCCTGCACGGCGTCGGCGCCTCGGTCGTCAACGCGCTGTCGTCGCGCATGGACGTCCAGGTCGACCGCGCCGGCAAGACCTATGCGATGAGCTTCCGCCGGGGCGAGCCGGGAGTGTTCAGCGATGTCGCGGGCACCCAGGGTGCCCCGGACCCGGCCAACGATTTCACCCCCTATGTCCAGACCAGCCAGCTCGACGTCGTCGGCAAGGCCAGGCGCGGGGTCACCGGCACCCGGGTGCGCTACTGGGCCGACCCGCAGATCTTCACCAAGGACGCGACCTTCGACGACGAGGGGCTGCGCGCCCGCGCCCGACAGACCTCGTTCCTCATCCCCGGTCTGGCGATCGTGGTCCGCGACGAGCGCCGGCTCCCCGGGACTCCCGGCGCCGACGGCCCGCACGAGGAGACGTTCTTCCACGACGGCGGCATCAGTGAGTTCTGCGAGTTCCTCGCGACCGACCCGCCGGTGACACCGGTCTGGCGTCTCGAGGGCTCCCAGACCTTCACCGAGACGGTCCCGGTCCTCGACGACAAGGGGCACATGGTCTCGACCGAGGTGGAGCGTGAGTGCGGTGTCGACATCGCGCTGCGCTGGGGCAACGGCTACGACACCACAGTGCGGTCCTTCGTCAACATCATCGCCACCCCCAAGGGAGGCACCCACCTCAGCGGCTTCGACCAGGCCATGGTCAAGGTCATCCGCAAGCAGCTCGAGGTCAACGCGCGCCGCCTCAAGGTCGGTGGCGACAAGGTCGAGAAGGACGACATCCTTGCCGGCCTGACCGCCGTGGTCACCGTCCGGCTCGCCGAGCCCCAGTTCGAGGGCCAGACCAAGGAGATCCTCGGCACTCCCGCGGTGCGGTCGATCGTCTCCCGGGTCGTCGAGCGTGAGCTGACCGCGGTCCTCACCTCTCGCAAGCGTGAGGACAAGGCAGCCGCCTCCCTCGTTCTCGAGAAGATCGTCGCGGAGATGAAGTCCCGCATCAGCGCGCGTCAGCACAAGGAGACCCAGCGCAAGAAGAATGCGCTCGAGTCGTCCTCGCTGCCGGCGAAGCTGGCGGACTGCCGGAGCAACGAGGTCGAGAGCACCGAGCTGTTCATCGTCGAGGGGGACAGCGCCCTCGGAACCGCCAAGCTGGCACGCAGCTCGGACCACCAGGCACTCCTGCCGATCCGGGGCAAGATCCTCAACGTCCAGAAGGCAAGCGTCGGCGACATGCTCAAGAACGCCGAGTGTGCCGCGATCATCCAGGTCATCGGAGCGGGGTCAGGTCGGTCCTTCGACCTCGATGCCGTCCGCTACGGCAAGGTCATCATCATGACCGACGCCGATGTCGACGGCGCACACATCCGCACCCTCCTGCTCACGCTCTTCTTCCGCTACATGCGCCCGCTGCTCGAGGCCGGGCGCGTCTATGCGGCCGTGCCACCGCTGCACCGGATCGAGGTGGTCAACGCGGGCAGCAAGAAGAACGACCTCATCTACACCTACTCCGAGGCGGAGATGCGCTCGACCGTCGCCGGTCTGAACCGTCGCAACAAGACGATCAAGCAGCCGCTCCAGCGCTACAAGGGCCTCGGCGAGATGGACGCCGACCAGCTGGCCGAGACGACCATGGACCCCCGGCACCGGACGCTGCGGCGAGTGACCGTCGAGGCGGCAGCGCAGGCGGAGGCGACCTTCGAGCTGCTCATGGGCAACGAGGTCGCCCCGCGCAAGGACTTCATCATCACCTCGGCCGCCTCGATGGACCGCGAGCGCATCGACGCCTGACCCCCGTCGCCCGCCCGCTGCGCCACCCCGGTGGCGGTCGTCAGGATTGTTATCTCATTCACCCCGCAGTATGTTGCGCGGGCCGGTGTCTAAGCGCTTGCATAGAGGCGCTTGTGCAGTGCCGGTCAGGCAGTGATCTCGCAGCGAACCGGACCCCGGGAAGGAGGTCGGCCATGGCGCAACGCAGTGCCCCGAGCACCATCGTCGACGTGGCCAAGGCTGCAGGTGTCTCGGTCGCCACCGTCTCGCGCGCGCTGCGCGGTATGGACCGGGTGAGCCCGTCGACCCGTGAACGGGTCCGCCGGGTGGCTGACGAGCTCAGCTACCTCGCCTCTCCCACCGCGACCTCGCTGGCGTCGGGTCAGACCCGAATCATCGGCGTCGTCGTGCCGTTCGCCAGCCGCTGGTACTTCGCATCGATGATGAGTGCGATCGCCAAGGCCATGCGGGACCGCGGCTATCAGGTGCTCCTCTTCGACGTCGAGCCGGAGCCCTGCGGCGGCCGCCTGGAGCTGACCCGGAGCATGCTGTGGAAGCGGGTCGACGGAGTCATCTCGATCAATGTCGCCATGACCGAGGGCGAGCTCGAGCTGCTCCGCGGGGTCCATGTGCCCGTCGTCTCGATCGGCTATGACCTGCCGGACCGGTCCTCGGTCGGGATCGACGACTATGCAGCCGCGCGGACCGCCACCGATCACGTCCTCGACCTCGGCCACCGTGAGGTCGCCTATATCGGCGCAGCCCTCGAGCCCAACGAGCTGGTCGAGACACCACGCGAGCGTCGACGCGCCTTCACCGAAGCGATCGAGAAGCGCGGGCTGCCGCTGCGCGACGAGTGGATCCTTGCCACCGACTGGACGCCCCAGCACGCCCACGACCTCACAGTGGATCTCATGCGGTCAGCCAGCCCGCGCCCGACGGCCATCGTCTGCGCCTCGGACGAGATTGCGATGGGGACCTGCCTCGCACTCACCGAGCTGGGGCTGGGCGTGCCCGAGGACGTCTCTGTCGTCGGGATCGACGACCACACCATGGCCGGACTGTTCTCGCTCACCACCGTGCGACAGGACTTCGTCGCCCAGGGCGAGCAGGCTGCCGCCCTGCTGCTGGAGTCCATTGCGGCCCAGGAGAGGTCGGCGTTTCAGCCCCAGCGGGTCGTCATCGACACCGAGCTCATCGTCCGGGGGAGCACCGCGCCGCCTCGGCGTCAGGACTCGGACGGCTCCGGCTGAGCTGCACCGATCCCGGCGATGACGTTGGCCGCGGGGACACCCGACCCGTCCCGCTTCCCGGTCGCCTCGGGCAGCTCGATCGCGACACCGCCGGCGCCGCCGGCGCGGGCGGGAACCGCGCCGACCCAGGCCAGGACCAACGTGTCCTCACCCTTGAGGAACCGGTGTGCCCGGACGCCACCGGTGGCACGGCCCTTGGCGGGGTACTCGCTGTACGGCGTCACCTTGAGCGCCCCGGGCTCGGTCCCCGGCAGGGCTGAGCTCGATCCGCTCGCCGTGACGACGATGGCATCCATCCTGGGGTCCACTGCGCCGAAGAACACGACTGACTGGCCTGCTCCGACCTTGATGCCCGCCATGCCGCCGGCTCCACGGCCCTGCGGCCGCACCGTGCTCGCCGAGAAGCGGAGCAGCTGGGCGTCGCTCGTGATGAAGACCAGGTCCTCGGACCCGGTGCGCAGCTCGGCCGCGCCGACGACGCGGTCGCCGTCCTTGAGGCCGATGACCTCCCAGTCGCCCTTGCCCGGATAGTCGGTCGTGACCCGCTTGACGACGCCCTGGGCGGTCCCGACGGCGATGCCGGGACCGTCGGCGGCGAGCGAGACGATCGTCAGCGGCTCCTCGCCGCGCGGCAGGTCGACATAGGCGGCCAGCGGAGCGCCACCGGCGAGGGAGGGGGCCGAGCTCGTCGGCGGCAAGGTCGGCAGGTCGATGGCCGAGAGCCGGATCATCCGCCCCGCCGAGGTGAGGAGGGCATACTCGCCGCGGGCGGTCGTGCGGACCGCGCCGATGATCGCGTCGTGCTTGGCACGGCCACCCTCGCGGGGCAGCGGGTCGTCGGTGGTCGTCCTCGCAAGCAGACCGGAGGAGGAGAGCAGCACCCAGCACGGGTCGTCGGCGATCTCGAGCGGGGTGGCGCTGGTCGCGGTCACGGGGACGGCCGCGGACTCGAGGAGGACGGTGCGCCGTGGGGTGCCGTGCTTCTTGGCGACCTCGGCGAGCTCGGTGCTGACGGCCTTCTTCAGGAGGGCGGGATCCTCGAGGATGGCGCGCAGTGCCTCGATCTCGCGCTCGAGCTCGCTCTTCTCGGTCTCGAGCTCGATGCGGGAGAACTTCGTCAGTCGGCGCAGCTGGAGGTCGAGGATGTAGGACGCCTGGGCCTCGGTGAGGTCGAAGACGTCGATGAGCCGCTGTCGGGCGATGGCGGCGTCGTCGGAGGAGCGGATGAGCTGGATGACCTCGTCGATGTCGAGAATGGCGACGAGGAGTCCCTCGACGAGGTGAAGGCGGGCTTCCTTCTTCGCCAGTCGGAACGCGGTGCGGCGGCGGATGACCTCGGTGCGGAAGTCGAGGAAGACCTGGAGCAGCTCCTTCAGGCCCATCGTGCGGGGCTCGCCGTCGACGAGGGCGACGGCGTTGATGCCGAAGTTCTCCTCCATCGGGGTCAGCCGGTACAGCTCCTCGAGGACGGCGTCGGGGTTGAAGCCGTTCTTGACCTCGAAGACCAGCCGCAGGCCGTTCTTGCGGTCGGTGAGGTCCTTGACGTCGGAGATGCCCTGAAGCCTCTTGGACTGCACGGCGGTGCGGGCCCGGTCGATGACCTTCTCCGGGCCGACGAGATACGGCAGCTCGGTGACGACGATGCCCATCTTGCGGGGGGTGATCTTCTCGATCCGGGCCGTTGCCCGGGTCCGGAACGAGCCACGGCCGGTGAGGTAGGCGTCCCGGATGCCGTCCAGGCCGATGATCTTGCCCCCGGCGGGCAGGTCCGGCCCGGGGACGTGCTTCATCAGGTCGTCGAGGGAGCAGGAGGGGTGGTCGAGCAGGTAGCGGGCGGCGCTGATGACCTCGACGAGGTTGTGCGGGGCCATGTTCGTCGCCATCCCGACCGCGATGCCGGTGACGCCGTTGACGAGCAGGTTGGGGTATGCGGTGGGCAGCACCTCCGGCTGGAGCAGCTGGTCGTCGTAGTTCGGGACGAAGTCGACGGTGTCCTCGTCCAGTCCGCCGACCATGAGCAGCGCGGCCGGGGCCATCCGTGCCTCGGTGTAGCGGGACGCGGCCGGGCCGTCGTCGAGGGAGCCGAAGTTGCCGTGACCGTCCACCAGCGGCAGACGCATCGTGAAGTCCTGTGCCATCCGCACGAGGGCCTCGTAGATGGCCGAGTCGCCGTGCGGGTGGTACTTGCCCATGACATCACCGACGATGCGGCTGGACTTCACGTGTCCCCGGTCCGGTCGAAGGCCCATCTCCGACATCGAGAACAGGATCCGGCGCTGCACCGGCTTGAGCCCGTCCCGGGCATCCGGCAGAGCCCGGGAGTGGATCACCGAGAGGGAGTACTCGAGGAAGGCGTTGCTCATCTCCTCGGTGACGTCGATATCGACGATCTTCTCGGTGAAGTCGGGGTCAGCTGGGGGAGCAGTCTTGCGGCGAGCCATGATGGCTCACATCCTCACACAACGAGGCTCACGCGCCGTGGAACCCACCCCGGTGGAGGACGTCCGCGAGTCGTCGCCGACCACGTCGAAGGGAGGGGCTGCGGGGGTTGGCGGTCTTCGGGTCCGGATACCCCAGAGCGATGACCCCGACGATGCGCAGCCGCTCTGGGATGCCGAAGGCTGCCCGGACCGGGCCGTGGGCGCCGGCCGGCACCCCGAAGAAGAGCTGCGAGACGCCGCGCTCCTGGGCAGCGAGCAGGAGGATCATCGACGCCATCGCGACGTCGGTGTCCCAGTAGGGGACCGGCCAGTCGTCCTCGGACCGGTCCGACCAGCCCTTGTCCGGCTCGGCATAGCGGTCGAGGTAGGCGTCCTTGTCCGAGAGGGCCAGCACGAGAGCGGGCGCGGCCCGGACACCGCGCAACCAGCGGTCCGGCTCGCCACCGACGGTGGTCGCGCCCCAGAAACGGCCGCGATCCCGGGCGCCGGTGAGCAGGACCCACTCCCAGCCCTGGGTGTGTCCGGCACTCGGTGCCCGGACCGCGAGGTCGAGCATCTCGGTGAGCAGCTCGTCCGGAACCGGGCGCTCCGGGTCGAACCGGCGACACATCCGGCGGGACCGTACTGCGGTCGTCACGTCCATGCGCGCCAGCCTGCCAGGTGCCTCGATGCCGTGACATTCTGGTGTCATGACGGACTCGGGAGAGATGACCTCGGGAGAGATGACCTCGGGAGCGACCGGACCGGCCGAGACCGCCACCGAGGAGCTGCCCCCGGGCTACCCCACCGCGTGGGAGGCCGATGTCGTCCTGCGTGACGGCAGCGTCGCGCATGTCCGCCCGATCAAGCCCTCCGACATCCCGCTGCTCGAGGACTTCCACTCCAAGCAGTCGGCCGAGTCGATCTATCTCCGCTTCTTCGCCCCCCTGAAGCGGCTCTCCCCGAAGGACCTCCACCGGTTCACGCACATCGACTACGTCGACCGGGTCGCCCTCGTCGCGACGGTGCGCGAGGAGATCGTCGGGATCGGCCGCTATGACCGGGTCAGTCCGACCAGCGCCGAGGTGGCCTTCAACATCAGTGACCACTTCCAGGGCCGTGGGATCGGCTCGGTCATGCTCGAGCACCTCGCGGCGATCGCCCAGGAGGAGGGCGTCACCCGGTTCGTGGCCGAGGTCCTGCCGCAGAACCGCAAGATGCTCTCGGTCTTCAGCGAGGCCGGCTATGCCGTCAAGCGACGGTTCGAGGACGGGGTCGTCAGCGTCAGCTTCGACATCGCCGAGACCGAGCAGTCGCTCGCGGTGCGTACCGCCCGTGAGCACCGTGCCGAGGCCAAGAGCATGTCGAGCATCCTCGCGCCGGGCTCGATCGCCGTCATCGGTGCGAGCACCCGAGCCCAGTCCATCGGTCAGCTCGTCCTCAGCAACATCGTCGCGTCCGGCTATACCGGCGAGCTCGCGGCCGTCAACGCACGGGCCACCGAGATCCTCGGCGTGCCCAGCTATCCCCAGATCGGGGAGGTGCCCTTCGACGTCGACCTCGCCATCGTCGCGGTGCCCGCGAAGAACATGCGCTCGGTCGTCGACCAGTGCGCCGAGAAGGGCGTGCGCTCCCTCCTCATCGTCTCGAGCGGATTCGCCGAGGCAGGTCCCGAGGGTTCGGCGCACCAGGCCGAGATCGTCCGACTCGCGCACGGCAGCGGTATGCGTGTCCTCGGCCCGAACTCCTTCGGCGTCGTCAACCTCGACCCGGAGATCCGGCTCAACGCCTCGATCGCCCCCCGCCTCCCGGACGTCGGCGGTCTCGGCCTGTTCGCCCAGAGCGGCGCCCTCGGCATCGCGATCCTCGACTCCGCCGCCCGCCGAGGGCTCGGCATCTCGGTGTTCGCCTCCGCCGGCAACCGCGCCGACGTCTCCGGCAACGACTTCATGCACTACTGGATCGACGACAAGAGCACCAAGGCGGTCGGTCTGTATCTCGAGTCGATGGGCAACCCGCGCAAGTTCTCCCGGATCGCCCGCCAGCTCGCCTCCGAGAAGCCCGTCATCGTCACGACGAGTGGCTTCACCGCCCACGGCCTCCCACCGGGGCACCAGGTCCGCGAGTCCAGGGTCGGCCAGGGCGTACTGCGCTCGATGTTCCGTCAGGCCGGGGTCATCCGCACCGAGAACACCCACCAGCTGTTCGACATCGCCCAGCTCGTCTGCGGTCAGCCGCTGCCGAAGGGCGCGCGCATCGCCGTCGTCGCGAACTCCGACGCCCTCGCCTCGCTCACGGCGCAGGCCGCGCAGACCTGGAACCTCGCCATCACGCACGGTCCGGTCGCCCTGCGCTCCGAGGCGACGACCGACGAGTTCCGCGCCGCCCTCGCCGAGGCGGCAGCCGACCCCACGGTCGACTCGGTCATCGCCGTCTTCATCCCACCGCTGGTCACCCAGGACGAGGATGTCGCCGTCGCCCTCGTCAACACCGCACGTGAGTACGGCAAGCCGGTTCTCGGCTCACTCATGGGGATGCGTCGTGGAGCGGACGACCTGCGCTACACCGACGCCGACGGCGAGGCGAGGACCATCCCCGTGTACTCCATGCCGGAGGACGCGGTCCGTGCGCTCGCGATGACGACGCGGTATGCGCGGTGGCGGGCGACCGACCGCGGCGAGCTCGTCGCCCCGATCGGGATCGCGAAGCGGACGGCCCAGGAGTTCATCGACGAGGTACTCACCACCTCACCGGAGGGACGGGCCCTCACCGACGCGGAGTCGGCCCGGCTGCTCGGCAGCTATGGCATCACGGTCTGGCCCACGCGGGCCGTCCATTCCGCGCAGGAGGCGGTCCGCACCGCCGAGGAGCTCGGCTTCCCGGTCGTCCTGAAGTCCACGGCCGAGCGGGTCCGCCACCAGCAGACGATCACGAGCATCCGGATCGACCTCGGGTCCGAGGCCGAGGTGCTCGCCGCGTACGAGTCGCTCGTCGAGCTGCTGCTGCCCAGCGAGCGGGACTCGGTCGTCGTCCAGCGCATGGCACCCTCTGGGGTCGCCTGTGTCGTCCGCAGCACCGAGGACCCACTCTTCGGTCCGGTCGTGTCGTTCTCCATCGCCGGCCCGCCCACTGAGCTCCTCGACGACGTCGCGCATCGCATCCCTCCGCTCAGCGACAAGGACGTCCGCGAGCTCATCGGCTCGGTCAAGGCAGCCCCGCTGCTGCACGGCCACCGCGGGGCGACCCCGATCAACAGCCCGGCCCTCGAGGACCTCATCGCCCGCGTCTCCGTG
Organism: Intrasporangiaceae bacterium; assembly: GCA_012518475.1. GTDB lineage: Bacteria > Actinomycetota > Actinomycetes > Actinomycetales > Dermatophilaceae > F2B08. The sequence goes on from JAAYSB010000215.1 coordinate 36,919, forward strand.
ATGGCCGAGGACCACCCCGAGATCGCGAACCTCGTCCTCAACCCGGTGCTCGCCCACCCCGAGGGTGCCGACGTGCTCGGTGCCGAGGTGCAGCTCGCGC
>JAAYSB010000216.1 GCA_012518475.1 Intrasporangiaceae bacterium
GTCGCGCAGGCAGGTCGACGAGGACGAGGACGAGCAGCTGCGCACCGAGGAGCAGAAGGCGCTGGCCATGACCCGCCTGACGATGCGCGACAACGGCGACGGGACGTTGACAGGACACTTCACGGTGCCGACGTTGGCGGGGTCGATGCTCCGCAAGACGATCCAACAGATCGCCTCCCCTCGTCGGGACCAGGCCCGGCAAGCGCGCGGCCAGGGGTGTGAGGGGTCAGAGGACGGCACGACCACCTACATCGACACCGACTGGCCGCACCGCTACGGGCTGGCGCTGCTCGAGATCCTCGAGCACCTGCCGACCGACAAGCTGAACGGGAAGGTCGCGGCCACGGTCGTGGCGACGATGTCTGTGGAGACCCTGCGGGGCGGGGTGGGTGCGGTCCAGCTCGATACCGGGCACGTCGTCTCTGCCGGTCAGGCGCGCCGGCTGGCGTGCAATGCCGGCCTCGTGCCGGCCGTTCTCGGTGGCGCCTCGCTTCCGTTGGACGTGGGTCGTGCGGACCGCTTCTTCACCGAGGCCCAACGGGTCGCCCTGGGGACGGTCTATACGGAGTGTGCCGCCGACGGGTGTGACCGGCCGTACTCGTGGTGCGAGCTGCACCACGAGGACCCGTGGTCCCAGGGCGGGCGGACCGACCTGGACCGGGCAGTGCCGCTCTGCGGGTATCACCACCGGCGCATGCATGACCCCCGCTTCGTCACCCGGACAACGACCGACGCTGCAGGGGTCAAGACCGTCCGGCTCCGAGAACGCTGACGCCCCGAACCCGCGACCGGTCATCCGGACGCGGGACCTCGGCATGTCGAAGAGTCGCGCTGTAGTGCGACGACCCCGGCTAACTGAGGACGGGTCGACAGCGTTCTCGCGACCTTCCCACTGCTCGCGATGCGCTCGTCTTCGGTGCGCTCGACCCACTCCCCCAGGCCGGGCGGTGGTTGACCTGCTTCTCCGTGGTCGGCGGGGCGGTCGGCGGGGTCACAGGCGTGGGCGGGTGTTGGCATTTCCGATTGCGTGAGGCGTCCAAGCCCCCCTCGGGCAGCTATCTCGCGAGCGTCGTCCACAGCCTGCGGCCGAGTACACCCAGTGCCTAGAGGAACGGCGTGAGGGACGCCCGCGCGGGGTGCCGTCTCCCGGCGATGTCGACCTCCCAGGTCCCGCTAGTGAGCCACTCCTCGGTGATCGAGACCTCGTTCGTCACGCCGGCGAGCCCGACCGCAGCGCCGAGCGTCCAGCCGTACGAGGCCGCGCGCACGTCACCGACCGGCACCCCGTCGCGGAGGACCACCTCCGCCTCGTGCAGAAGTGGCTCCGGGTCGAGCAGGGCGATGGAGAGGAGCCGGGAGGTCGGCTCGCCCCGGTCGAGCTCGGCCCGATAGGCCTCCAGCCCGATGAAACCGCCCGGCTTGTCGAGGTCGGTCACCCAGTGCAGACCGGCTGTCAGGGGGGTGTCGGTGTTGTCGACGTCGTGGCCGTAGTCGCGATAGCCCTTCTCCAGTCGCAGGCTCGCCACGGACCGGAGTCCGACCGGCTCGACGCCGAGATCACGACCGGCCGCCAGGAGGGCGTCATAGACCTCGAGCGCATCCTCCCGCGGGACGAGCAGCTCGAACCCGAGCTCCCCCACATAGCTCATCCGGCTCGCCCGGACCTCGTGACCGGCAACGGAGATCACCCGGGAGTCCCGGAACCGGAACGCCGCCGCAGTCAGGTCCGCGTCGGTGAGCCGGGACAGCACCTCCCTGGAGCGCGGTCCCTGCAGGCACAGCAGCGCGGCGGTATGCGTCTCGTCCGCCACGACCACGTCCGCGCCTTCGGGGACGGCACGCAGCAGCAGGGACATCGTGTGGCCGAGCGTGTTGTCGGACGTGATGACGAGGAAGTCGTCATCACCGCGGCGGGTGACCGTCACATCCGCCTCGAGGAAGCCGTGCGGGGTGAGCCACTGGGTGTACGTGATCCGGTCGACCGGGCCCGCAACAGAGGCCGTGGAGAGTCGCTCGAGGACGGCGGCTGCGTCTCGACCGCGGACCCCGATCTTGCCCATGAACGACATGTCGATGAGGCCCGCTGTCGAGCGGACGGTCTCGTGCTCGGCCCGCCAGCGGTCCCACCAGGGGCCACGACCCCAGCCCGGCTCGGCAGCGGGGGTCTTCCCCGGTCCGGCGAACCAGTCCGCCCCCTCCCAGCCGGAGACGTCGCGGAAGAAGCCGCCGTGCTCGACCAGTCGCGGGTACACCGGCGACTCGTGGGCACCGCGGGATGTCTGCAGCTGCGTGCCCGGGGGATGCGCCGCATACACCTGCCCGAGAATCTCGGCGGTCCGGGCGACGCGGTTGTCCGGTGTGAGCTGGTAGTCCTGGAAGCGGTCCACGGTGAAGCCGGTGACATCGGCACCGGGGTCTCCTGTTGCGATCCAGTGCGCCATGATCCTCCCCCAGCCGCCGCTGGAGAGGATGCCGACCGAGTTGAGTCCGGCACACACGAAATAGCCTCTGATCCCGGGGGCTTCACCGACAGCGGGACGCAGGTCCGGGGTGAAGGACTCAGGTCCGCAGAACAGGGTCCGAATGCCCACCCCCTGGGTCACGGGCACTCGGGCCAGAGCAGTCTCGACGAACGGCTCCATCCGCTCCATGTCGAACGGGATCGTGCCGAAGGAGAAGTCAACGGGGATCCCCTCGGGTCGCCAGGCAGCGGCACGTGGCTCGAAGAGGCCCACCATCATTCCGCCGCCCTCCTCCCGGTAGTAGCCATAGCTCGCCGGGTCCTCGAACACCGGATGGTCTGGCGTGAGTCCGTCGATGGTGTCGGTGATGAGGTAGTAGTGCTCCGCCGCCTGGTTCGGGATCACCACACCGTTGCGCTCACCCAGCTCTCGCGCCCACATGCCGGCGGCGTTGACCACGACCTCGCACTCGATGTCCGAGACTCCCCCGTCGGCACCGACGACCCGCACCCCGGTGACGCTCTGGAGGTGACTGCCCGAGCGCGTGAGCACCTGCTCCACCCGGGCTCCCTCGACGACGGTGACGCCGAGCTGCTTGGCTCCCCGCGCATACGCCATCGTCAGGTCGACGGGATTGACCCTGCCGTCCCCAGGAACCCAGATGCCGCCGACCAGGCCCGTCATGTCTGCGAACGGGAACTTCTCCGCCATCTCCGTCGCGGAGATCTCCTCGCACTCAAGACCGAGCCGGCGCTGGAAGACGGCGGCCCGGCGGTACTCCTCGAGGCGCTCCTCGTCGGCGGCCGCCTCGATGAGTCCGACCGGTCGGAAACCGGTCTCCACGCCGGTCTCCTGCGGGAGCCGGGTGAGCAGCTCGCGGCCGTAGAGCCGGATCTCCGTCACGGTGCTCGACGTCGATCCGAAGGTCGTCATCAGCCCTGCCGCGTGCCATGTCGTGCCGCTCGTGAGGCGATCACGCTCGATGAGGACGACATCCGAGATGCCCGCGTGGGCACAGTGATAGGCGATGGACGTCCCTATGACACCGCCACCGATGATGACGACCCGGGCCCGCGACGGAAGGCTGCTCACGGCCTGAGGCTACCGCCGTCGGCCGCCTGCCGTGCCCCAACCTCGCGATTACCAGGTTGTGGCACGGTCTGCGGGCGGGCCTGGTGTCGTGCCTAGACTCACGCACGTGAGAGGACCCGTGTTCGTGCTTGTCGCGGCAGTGCTGTGGGGACTCATCGGCATCCAGTCGGCCGAGCTCCTTGCTGCGGGCATCTCCCCGTACGAGATCTCGTTCTGGCGAGCGATGCTTGCCGGAGCACTGTTCGCCGGACATGCGGCACTGACGACCGGACTGCGGGTCCCGCGAGGACGCGATATCCCCGCTCTCGGTGCCTTCGCACTGCTCGGCGTGACCCTCTTCTACACGGCCTACGCCCTCGCGGTGGAGGCCGGTGGGGTGAGTCTCGCGGCCATCCTGCTCTATACCGCGCCGGCCATCGTCGCCGTGCTGGCGCACGTGTTCCTCGGAGAGCACCTCACGGCCCTGAAGGTCGGTCTCGTCGCCCTCACGCTCGGTGGGGTCGTTCTCGTCTCGCTCAGCGGCGGAGGCGGAGTCACCGTGACCCCGGCATCGATCGGGTGGGGGCTGGCCTCGGCGATCGGGTACTCGACCTACTACCTCATCGGCAAGTGGGCACTGCAGCGGTGGAGCGCACCGGCCATGTATGCGGTCATCCTGCCGGTCGGCGGTCTCGCGCTCTTCCCGTTCGTGACGTTCAGCGACAAGGGCCTTCGCGAGTGGGCGCTCATCGGCACCCTCGCGTTCTTCTCGACCTTCCTCGCCTATGCCGTGTATGCGGTCGGCCTGGCCCGGATGCAGGCCTCCCGCGCAGTCGTCATCGCAACGATCGAGCCGGTCATCGCGGCGGTGACCGGGGCCGCCCTCCTCGGTGAGCGCCTCGGCCCGTGGGCCGTGGTCGGCGCAGCCGGCATCATCGCGGCGGCGGCCCTCGCCGGAAGCGCTGACCGGCCGCGCCTTCGCAGGCGCGGCCGGTCAGCGA
>JAAYSB010000217.1 GCA_012518475.1 Intrasporangiaceae bacterium
CGCCGCGACGATGCGCTGGGCCGCGCTCATCGGAGTCACCGCCGCCCTCGCCGGGGTCATCACGTCCTACTACGCCGGGACCGCCTCCGGCGGCACGATCGTGCTCATCCTCATCGGGATCTTCATCGTCACCGCCCTCGGCGCAGCACTCTCGCGCCGGCTCGCGGCCCGCGGGCACCGGCTCGCGTCCCTGCACCACCATGAGCACGGCCCGGACTGCGGACACGAGGCCATCCCCCACGATGACCATGTCGACTACCTCCACGACGGGCACCTGCATGCCGCCCACGAAGGTCACTACGACGAGCACCACCCCGACGCCGCGCACCACCACGACGACCACAATCACCGAGCGGACGACCGTCAGAGCGAGGAGAGCCGATGACCGCCGAACCCCGCCGCTACACCCGGCAGCGCGCCGCTCTCGCCGAGACCCTCGAGCAGGTCGACGAGTTCCTCTCCGCCCAGGACCTCCACACCCGACTGGCCGACTCCGGGACGAAGGTCGGCCTGGCGACGGTCTATCGCAACCTCCAGGCGATGGCCGCCGACGGCGACATCGACGTCCTGCGCACCGACGACGGTGAGTCCGTCTACCGGGCCTGCTCGACCGGGCACCACCACCATCTGGTCTGCCGGGACTGCGGGCGCACCGTCGAGATCGACGGCCCTGCTGTCGAGCGCTGGGCGGCTACGGTCGCCGAGGAGCACGGCTTCACCGACGTCACGCATACCGTGGAGATCTTCGGCCGCTGCGCCGACTGCTCCTAGCCGGAGCCGTCAGACCGGCTTGTCCACCGCTCCCCCGTAGCGCCGGTCCCGGCGTGCATAGGTCTCGATGGCCTCCCACAGGTCGAGGCGGGAATAGTCCGGCCAGAGCCGGTCCTGGAAGACCATCTCGGCATACGCGCTCTGCCAGAGCAGGAAGTTCGACGTGCGCTGCTCCCCCGATGACCTGATGAACAGGTCGACGTCCGGCATGTCCGGCTCGGGCAGATAGCGCGCGATGGTCGACTCGTCGATCCGTCGTGGTGACAGCCGACCGTCGGCGACGTCGGCGGCGAGTCGCGCGACGGCGTCCCCGAGCTCGGCGCGCCCGCCGTAGTTGACGCAGAAGTACAGGGTGAGCCCGGTGTTGTTCCTGGTCATCTCCTGCGCGACCTCGAGCTCCTTGATGACCGAGCTCCACAGCCGCGGCCGGCGCCCGACCCAGCGCATCCGCACTCCCCACGAGTGCAGCTGGTCGCGCCGGCGGCGGATGACGTCGCGGTTGAAGCCCATGAGGAAGCGGACCTCCTCCGGCGAGCGTTTCCAGTTCTCCGTCGAGAACGCGTAGGCGGACACGTGGGTGACCCCCGCCTCGATCGCTCCGGCGACGACGTCGAGCAGCGATGCCTCACCGGCCTCGTGGCCCTTGGTGCGCGGCAGCCCCCGCTCGTTGGCCCAGCGGCCGTTGCCGTCCATGACGACGGCGATGTGCTTGGGCATGACCTCGGCGGGGATCGCGGGCGGCCGGGCGCCGGACGGGTGCGGGAACGGTCGCTCGTAGCTCACAGGGCAGACCCTACGCGCGCTCGACGAGCCGCAGGGAGCGCACGCCCCGCTCGAGGTGCCACTGGAGGAACGCGCTCGTGAGTCCGCTCCCCTCAGAGCGGTGACGCGGCTGGCTCGCGTCGGCGATCGCCCAGTCACCACTGAGCAGCGCGGCGAGCAGCCGCAGCGTCTCCGGTGCCGGTGCTGCGGACCCGGGCGGGCGGCAGGACGGGCAGACGACCCCACCCGCGGCGAGGTTGAACGCCCGGTGCGGCCCGGGGTCACCGCACTTGGCACAGTCGTGGAAGCTCGGCGCCCACCCCGCCACCGCCAGCGCGCGCAGGAGGTATGCGTCGAGCACCAGCTCCGGCGCGTGCACCTGGTCGGCGAGTGATCGCAGCGCCCCCGAGATGAGGAGGTACTGCTGGACGTTCGGCTCGCCCTCCTCGGTGAGCCGGTCGCAGGTCTCGAGCGCGGCCGCCATCGCGGTCCACCGCGGATAGTCGCGCGCGATCGCGTCGCCATAGGTCGCCAGGCTCACGGCCTGGGTGATCGTGTCGAGATTGCGTCCCTCATAGCACTGGACGTCGACGACCATCCCCGGCTCCACCCGTGACCCGAAGCGGCTCTTGGTCCGGCGCACCCCCTTGGCCACGGTCCGGATCTTGCCGCGGTGCCGGGTGAGGATCGTGACAATGCGATCCGCCTCCCCCAGCTTGTGGGTGCGCAGGACGACACCCTCGTCTCGGTACAGCGGCATACCGGCCATTGTCCCCTGCTGACACCCGGTCGGTATGCGCGACTCGCCCTCTCGCGCACTTACGGCCTGTCTCAGAGCTCGATCGCGACCACTGCGCGACGCGCGGAGGGCCGGTGGACCACCTGGAACCCCGCGGCGAGGTAGACCCCGATCGGGCCTGGGTGATCCTCACCGAAGCCGGCCCGCACCGTGACCGGGTACGCCTCGAGGCGGCTCGCGCCACGCTCGCGGGCGTGCTCCACCGCTGCCGCGGTCAGCGCAGCCGCCACCCCTTGTCCGCGGAACCCCGTGCGGGTCAGCAGGCACGTGACCGCCCACACCTGCGGGTCGCTGCGGTCCTCGTCGCGCCCCCGCCAGGCGGTCTGATCGGAGTTGCGCACCAGCCCCTCGTAGGACACGCGAGGGGCCACGGCGCACCATCCGCCGGGTTCGGCGTCGAGGTAGGCGACGAGACCGCTGGTCTGCGGGGAGGCAGGGTCGCCGCAGGCAGTCTGGTCCCGGAGGCGCTCGGCGCGAGTCTCCACGGGAGTGTCCTTGAATGCCTCACCGCGCGCCAGCCGGTAGCGCTGGCACTGGCAGAGCCCGGCCACGCCGTCCTTCCCGAAGATCGCGTCCAGATCGGCACAGTTGGCCAGGTTCGCCGGAACCACCCTCAGAGCCATGAAGCCACTCTGGCACCTCTGGCAGCGCCATGGGTGGGGAACTGGGCAGGTGGGGAGGAAGCCATGACACCTTCTTCGAACATGTGTTCGCACATCGTGCTAGCGTGAAGTATGTCCGCTGTGCTTCAAGGATCGCTCTTCGACAGTGCGACCCACGTCGAGCCGGCGCTGCGCGCTGTCGGCGCGGGGCTGAGCCGCATCCAGCTCGACCGGCGCTCCTGGGTCGACGTGCGTCCCGGGTGGCTGGCCGCGGCCGACGTTCTGTTCGACCATCTCGTCGAGCACGTCCCGTGGCGGGCGGAGCGACGCCAGATGTACGACCGTGTCGTCGATGTCCCCCGGCTCGTCAGCTTCTACGGAGCGGCCGACCCGCTCCCCCACCCGGTGCTCGACACAGCCCGCGAGCTGCTCAGCCGGCACTACGCCGAGGAGCTCGGCGAGCCGTTCGTCACCGCCGGCCTGTGCTACTACCGCACCGGGTCGGACTCGGTCGCCTGGCACGGTGACCGGATCGGCCGTAGCCGCCGGGAGGACACGATGGTCGCCATCCTCTCCGTCGGCCAGCCGCGCACTCTGGCGCTGCGGCCGAACGGCGGGCGCACCGCATACCGACTCGGCCTGGGGCACGGCGATCTCGTCGTCATGGGCGGAGCCTGCCAGCGGGAGTGGGAGCACTGCGTGCCGAAGACCGCTGAGGCGGTCGGACCACGCATCTCCATCCAGTTCCGGGTCGCCGGCGTGCGCTGACACAGCACGGATGGGTCCGCCGGGGTGCCATGGTGGCACCATCGATCGCGCGGAAGGGATCGTCGTCCCCAAGGACGTGCGCGAACGGCTCGGCCTCCGGGCTCACGGGTCCTCGGGGAGGTTACTCATTGACCCGTCGGACGACCACGTCGAGGTCGGCGCGGGTGGTGCGGAACGCGTTCGCCGGCTCCTCGGGATCGGCGTAGCCGAAGGAGACGGCACACAC
>JAAYSB010000218.1 GCA_012518475.1 Intrasporangiaceae bacterium
ACGCGGCGTCGCTGCATCAGGCTTTCGCCCATTGTGCAATATTCCCCACTGCTGCCTCCCGTAGGAGTCTGGGCCGTGTCTCAGTCCCAGTGTGGCCGGTCGCCCTCTCAGGCCGGCTACCCGTCGTCGCCTTGGTGAGCCTTTACCTCACCAACTAGCTGATAGGCCGCGAGTCCATCCCAGACCGAAAAAACTTTCCACACGATACAGATGCCTGTTCGTGTCGTATCCGGTATTAGCACCTGTTTCCAGGTGTTATTCCAGAGTCTGGGGCAGGTTACTCACGTGTTACTCACCCGTTCGCCACTGATCCCTCAAGAGCAAGCTCTCGAGTTCACCGTTCGACTTGCATGTGTTAAGCACGCCGCCAGCGTTCGTCCTGAGCCAGGATCAAACTCTCCGTTGATGTTTAGCTCGCAGGCGAACCTGCGAAATCTAGACCCAAATGAAGGGTTGTATCACTGGCTGAGCAAGAACAACTAGCTTGTTAAGTAGTTATTCGTTGTCAACCAAAAGGATTTCGTTCGAGTCACTGTCTGCCCGGCCTGATGGCCTGGCTTCGAGCTCCTCGAGACGAGGTTATTGGCATCGATTTTTGACACGCTGTTGAGTTCTCAAGGTTCGGACGCGCACCAAGTTCATTGCCGCTGTGGGCGATGTCGTTGGGGCAACCGTTCTACTGTATCCGCTGGCCTTGTGACCGTCAAATCCGGCCGATCGGTTCCGATCAGCTGGGCGACGTTGCTTGACTGTTCTGCGGAAGATCCACTGTACCAGACCCACAAGGCCTGCTTTTCTGTGGAGTCTGCCCGCGGGACCGGCCTGCTTGGTGTGTGTCGCGCGCTCCGTCTCCGGCTCTGCGCTCCGCACCGCTTGGTGTCCGTTCCTCCCTGTCGGGCTGACGAGATAGAACATTAGACCGAGATCTGCGCGGTGTCCAAATCGGCCGGATTCTCGGGCGTGTCGCGGGGGCTACAACCGTGTAGTTCGCATCGAATCCTGTTGCGAGACAAGGTGATTGCGTCAGCACCCTGACTGGGCCCCGCTGAGTGCTACGGGCTCGCCGGCCGGACTGCGGCCAGGTTCTTCTTTCCTCTGCGGATGATCGCGGCCACGCCGTGCAGGAAGTCCTCCGACGTCAGCGGGAGCTCCGCGTCGGTCACCTTCCTCCCGTTGAGGGAGACCGCCCCGTCGCCCACGGCCCGACGGGCGGCGTTCCGGGAGTCGACGAGCCCGCTGGCCACGAGCGCGTCGGTGACAGTCGCGCCGGCCGCGACTTCTCCCCCTGGCAGCTCGACGGTGGCGTCCCGGAGGGTCTGGGCATCGAGCGCGGTCACGTCACCCCGGCCGAACAGCGCCTCGGAGGCGGCGATCACCGACTCCCGCGCAGCCTCGCCATGGACGAGCGTGACGATGTCCGCCGCGAGAGCCTTCTGCGCGGCGCGCCGGAAGGGCTCTTCCGCGGTGAGCCGGTCGAGCTCCTCGATCTCCTCCCGACTGCGGTCGGTGAAGAAGCGGAGCAGCGTGCCGACCGAGGCGTCCTCCACGTTGAGGAAGTACTGGTAGAAGGCATACGGGGAGGTCATATCCGCGGACAGCCAGATGGCGTTGCCCTCGGACTTGCCGTACTTCGTCCCGCTCGAGTCGGTGAGGAGCGGCGTCGACAGCGCATGGACGGAGACGCCCTCGACCCGGTGCACGAGGTCGACGCCGGCGGTGATGTTGCCCCACTGGTCCGAGCCACCGGTCTGCAGCACGCACCCGTAGGTCCGGTGCAGCTCGAGGTAGTCGTACGCCTGGAGCAGCTGGTAGCTGAACTCGGTGTAGGAGATCCCCTCCTGCGACTCCAGGCGTCGCGCGATGGCCTCCTTCTTCACCATCTGGTTGACCCGGAAGTGCTTGCCGACGTCCCGCAGGAAGTCGAGTGCGGACAACGGCCCGAACCAGTCGAGGTTGTCGACGAGGACCGCGGGATGGTCCACGCCCGTCGTGCCCTCGAAGTCCAGGAACGGGCCGACGAGCTCCTTGATCCGGGCGACGTTGTGAGCTGTCTGCTCGCGGGTCTTCAGCAGCCGCTCGGAGGTCGGCTTGGGGTCACCGATCTGCCCGGTCGAGCCGCCCACGAGACAGAGCACCTTGTGCCCGGCCTGCTGGAACCGGCGAAGGACGACGAGCTGGACCAGGTTGCCGAAGTGCAAGGACGGAGCGGTCGGGTCGAACCCGCAGTAGAGCGTGATCGGGCCCTCCGCCAACGCTTCGCGCAGCTCGTCCAGGTCGGTGCTCTGCGCGATGGCGCCACGCCACTGCAGCTCGTCGAGGATGCCCGCCCGGGCGCTCACCTGGGCGGCCGGCGAATCAGTTGCGGTCACGGTCGTTGTCGTCCTTCACATCACAGACAGGTTTGACCCACCAAGGGGGTATGCGGTGCTCCCCCAAGCCTGCCACGTCACCGGCCGCCGCCATGGCACGGTGTCATCCAGCGAACGTCTGCCGTCCCGACTCCAGCGCAAGAAGACGTGCTTTGAGCAGGGTGCCACCGGCATACCCCGTGAGTAGACCACTGGAACCGACGACCCGGTGACAGGGGATGACGACGGGAATCGGGTTGCGGCCGTTGGCCGCTCCGACAGCCCGGACGGCGGTCGGACGGCCGATGGCCTCGGCCTGCTCACGATACGAGCGAGTCTCCCCGAACGGGATGTCGAGGAGGGCCGCCCAGGCCTGGCGCTGGAAGTCGGTGCCCTTCGGGCGCAGGGGGAGATCGAAGTCGGTACGGTCCCCGCGGAGGAACGCGGCGAGCTGTTCGGCTGCGGGCCCGAGCACCGGGTGATCGGCCGGGTCGACCGGCTCGCCCCACGACCCGTCGCCGGGTGCCTCATCGTCAGGGAAGTGGATCGCCGTGACAGCGGCGTCGTCGCCGACGACCGTGAAGTCGCCGAAGGTCGTCGGGGCCACAGCATGGCGCAGGTCGCCTGATGCGTCGGTGGCGAAGGTGGTGTCGGTCATGCGGGAACTCGGTCCGGAGCAGGGAGGTGGTTGATGGGGTGCCGGCCGAGCGCCCAGAGGTGCTGGACGGCATAGGCCCGCCAGGGGCGCCAGGCCTCGGCGTGGTCGAGCAGGTGTCGGTCGCTGGTGAGTCCGAGCGCGCGTGCGGCGGTCCGGACGCCGAGGTCCCCGGACAGAAACGCGTCCGGGTCGCCGAGCGCGCGCATCGCGATCGACTCGATGGTCCACGGGCCGACCCCGGGTATCAGTGCGAGGCTCTCCCGCGCCGTCGCCCAGTCGGCACCCGGTCCGAGGTCGAGACCGTCGTCCAATGCAGCAGCCAGGGTGCGGATCGCCTGGCGGCGGGCACCGGGCATGGCCAGGTCAGCGTCGTCGGCGGTCAGCCACGCGCTCGGCTCGGGGAAGAGCCGGGACAGTCCGCCGACCGGGTCCCGGATGGGCTCCCCCAGTCGTGCGACCATGCGCCCGGTGAGGTCGCGGGCGTGCCGGGTCGAGACCTGCTGGCCGAGGACGAGCCGGAGGGCCATCTCCGTGGGATCGACCGTGCGAGGCACCCGGCGTCCCGGGTGACGACGGACGGCATCCTCGAGAAGGGGGTCGGCGAGCAGGACGCTGTCCGTCGCCACGGGATCGGCGTCGAGGTCGAGCAGCCAGCGGGTGCGATGGACCGCGGCGGTGAGGTCGCGCAGGTCGGTGAGCAGCAGGGACCCCGCGATGTGCCGCTCCCCCGCCCGAGGGGGCGCGACCTCCAGGATCCCGTGACCTCGCGGCAGCCGGAGCGTGCGCCGGTAGGTGCTGCCGGTCCACTCCTCCACTCCCGGGACCGCCGTCGCGACGAGGTGTCCGAACAGCTGGCCCGCCTCGAGCGGCGGCCGGAACGGGAGTCGCACCGGCACCCCGGCCCACCCCGCACCCCCTCCGTCCCAACTTTCTCTCCCCCGGAGAGAAAGGGTGACTTCGCCACGGTGCGGCGGCGTGGTGAAGTCACCCTTGGCGCTGCGTCCGGCGCGGGTCCGTAGCTCGCGGGGGGTGGCGGCATACACCTCCTGGATGGTCTCGTTGAAGGTGCGGATGCTGCCGAACCCGGCGGCCCAGGTGACCTCGGAGAACGGCAGGTCCGTCCGCTCGATGAGGGTTCGGGCGGTCTGGGCCCGTTGCGCCCGGGCCAGTCCCAACGGCCCGGCGCCGACCTCCTCGCGCATCAGCCGTTCGAGGTGGCGAGGGCTGTATCCCACGGTGGCGGCCAGAGTCGGCACATCCGCCCGGTCGAGCAGCCCGTCGTGGA
>JAAYSB010000219.1 GCA_012518475.1 Intrasporangiaceae bacterium
CCGATCTGGCGGGTCCACTCGGACGCGAGCATGTTCCCCGGCGGCATCCGGTCACTGCTCCTCCAGTCCCTCCACCCCCTCGCGCTCGCCGGCGTCGAGGACCACTCGGACTACCGCAACGACCCGTGGACCCGGGTCAACAACACGTCCTTCTTCATCGCCCAGACGACCTACGGAACCATTGAGAACGCCGAGAAGCTCATCTCGGTCATCAACACGATCCACGAGCGCATCGTCGGCACCGCGCCGGATGGGCGGCCTTATGCCGCAACGGATCCGGACCTTCTCAAGTGGGTTCACGTCGCCGAGACCGAGACGTTCCTCACCTGCTACCAGACCTTCTCCCCCACCCCGCTCACGGCCGACGAGGCCGACCGGTATGTGGCGCAGACCGCCCATGTCGCCCGCCTTCTCGGCGTCATCGACCCCCCGCTGACGGTGGCCGACCTGCACGCGACGATCGAGGCATACCGCCCTGAGCTCCAGGCCACAGAGGCCGCGCGGAAGGTGATGCATTTCCTCCTCGATGAGCCGCCGGTGTCAGGAGTGGAGACCCTCGGCTACCGCGCCCTGGCCAGCGCAGCAGTACGGACCCTGCAGCCGTGGGCCCGCGAGATGCTGGGGATCCGCACCTCCCCCGTCCCCGACGCGGTGATGAGGCGGGTCGTGAACAGGCCCGCAGTCACAACGGTGCGCTGGATGCTCAGTCACCCAGAGGTCGCCAAGGACCGGATCATCGGCCACGCCGCCCACCACTGAGTCGCCGCCCACCACTGAGTCGCCCACCATAGGAGCCACCACCATCGATCGACGCCCTACGTTGTTGAGTCGTACGATGACTCACCCACCCGGTGGACCCGTCACGGCACCGTGCCCAGGCTCAGCCCGACCGCGGCGCCTACCACGGGCGCCTCATCCACGGAGCGCGCCGGCCCAGGCTGAGTCACCGTACGACGCACCGACGGAGTGCACGAACCACCGATACCGAGCGCACCCGCCCCGCCCCTGTGAGGTCCGGCGGTCATGCACGAGCCGTCAGGCGCGGCGCCGGACGAGCTCCTCGGCGATCTGGACGGCGTTGAGGGCCGCGCCCTTGCGGAGGTTGTCGCCGACGACGAAGAGGACCAGCCCCTTGCCGTCGGGAGCGGCCTGGTCGCGGCGGATGCGCCCGACGAAGACCTCGTCACGGCCGGTGGCCTCGAGCGGGTTCGGGACCTCGCTGATCACGACCCCGGGCGCGTTCTTGAGGACGTCGAGGGCCTCCTCGGGCGTGATGTCCTTCTCGAACTCGGCGTGGATGGCGAGCGAGTGCCCGGAGAACACCGGCACGCGCACGCACGTCCCGGAGACCCGCAGGTCGGGGGCGTGCAGGATGCGGCGCGACTCGTTGCGGAGCTTCTGCTCCTCATCGGTCTCACCGGAGTCGTCGTCGACGAGCGCACCCGCGATCGGCACGACGTTGAAGCCGACCGGGACCTTGTAGACCTGCGGCTGCGGCAGCGCGAGCGCCCCACCGTCGCGGGCGAGGTCCTTCGGGTCGCCGGAGGCGTAGCCGGCGCGCAGCTGGGAGTCGAGCTCGGTCAGGCCCACCCCACCGGACCCGGACACCGCCTGGTACGACGCGACGTGCAGACGGACCAGGCCCGCGAGCCGGTGCAGCGGTGCGAGGACCGGCATCGCGGCCATCGTCGTGCAGTTCGGGTTGGCGATGATGCCCTTGGGCAGGTCGTCGACGTCGTCGGAGTTGACCTCGGAGACGACGAGCGGGACCTCGGGGTCCTTGCGCCAGGCGCTCGAGTTGTCGATGACGGTCGCGCCGGCAGCAGCGACCGTGGGCGCCCACTCCTTCGACGTCGAGCCGCCGTTGGAGAACAGGGCGATGTCGAGGCCGGCGAAGTCGGCTGTCGCGGTGTCCTCGACCGTGACCTCGGTGTCCTTCCACGGCAGGGTCGTGCCCGCCGACCTCGCCGAGGCGAAGTAGCGGATCTCGTCGACAGGGAAGTCCCGCTGCTCGAGCAGGTCACGCATGACCTGTCCGACCTGGCCGGTGGCTCCGAAAACTCCTACGCGCATACCCGCGAGTGTATGCGGTGGCCGGGTTCGTCCCGAGACGCTTTCCGCCCGGTGGGATGGACCGGCACACAGCACGACCCACGTGGGTGGCAGGCTGGGTGGGTGCATGACGTTGTCGACCTGCTCCGCGTCCGTCGGGACGCAGGCAGCCGTCCAGGGGAGCGCTCCGACGGCGCCCGGGTGGCGCTCGTCATCGAGGGTGGCGGATCACGGGCCGCTGTCGGGGGCGGCATGGTGAGCGCGCTGGAGAGCCGAGGTCTGCTACCGGCCTTCGACGCTGTCTACGGGGTGTCGGCCGGAGTGCTCAACGGCGCCTGGTTCGTCTGTGAGCGCGCCAACGCGAACGTCCACGGCTGGTGGGAGCCGGAGATCATCGAGGCCGTCATCCTGCCGCGACGGCTGCTGCGGGCCAGGCCGGTCGTCGACGCGGACCACCTCATCGACCACGTCTATGACTTCGTCACGCCCATGGGGTTCGAGGAGATCCTCGCCTCCCCC
>JAAYSB010000220.1 GCA_012518475.1 Intrasporangiaceae bacterium
CGTCGTCGAGCGGGAGCGCGAGCGGATGGCGTTCCGCGCCGCGTCCTACTGGGACGTCACCGCCGACGTCACCCCGGACAGCCCCGCCAGCCAGTTCACCCCGCGCCTCACCTCGATCGACGGCCAGCGCGTCGCGACCGGTCGTGACTTCGCCGACGACGGAACCCTCACGAACGACAAGGTCGTCCACCTCGACCAGGACCGCGCCACAGGTATCGCGTATGCGACGCGCGCCGCCGATGTCGCCGTCACCTCGGTCTCCGAGAAGCCGTACCGCCGCAGCCCGGCCGCACCGTTCATCACCTCGACGCTGCAGCAGGAGGCCAGCCGCAAGCTGCGCCTGTCGTCGAAGAACGCGATGCGGGTAGCGCAGCGTCTCTATGAGGGTGGCTACATCACCTACATGCGGACCGACAGCACGACGCTGTCCGAGTCGGCGATCACCGCGGCCCGGCAGCAGGCACGCGACCTCTACGGGGCCGAGTACGTGCCGGACTCCCCGCGCCGCTATGCCAAGAAGGCCAAAGGCGCCCAGGAGGCGCATGAGGCGATCCGCCCCGCGGGGGATCGGTTCCGGACCCCGGCCCAGGTGGCCGGCGAGCTGCGCGGTGACGAGTTCGCCCTCTATGAGCTGATCTGGAAGCGGACCATTGCCTCGCAGATGGCCGACGCCCGCGGGTCCACCGCCACGGTCAAGCTCGGAGCGACCCTCGGCGCCGAGGCTCCGGCGGAGACGGTCGAGTACTCGGCCAGCGGCACGGTCATCACCTTCCGCGGCTTCCTCGCTGCCTACGAGGAGGGACGTGACGAGCGCCGGACCACGCGCAAGAAGGATGAGGCCGAGCAGGAGCGGCGTTTGCCCAAGCTGTCCGAGGGGGTCGCGCTCGAGGTGCTGCGCGCGGACGCCGAGGGACACGAGACCTCCCCGCCGCCGCGCTACACGGAGGCCACGCTCGTCAAGGCCATGGAGGAGCGCGGCATCGGCCGCCCGTCCACCTATGCCTCGACGATCGGCACCATCCAGGATCGCGGCTATGTCCGCACCCAGGGCAGCGCCCTGGTCCCGACTTGGCTCGCATTCGCAGTGACCAGACTGCTCGAGGTCCACTTCACCCACCTCGTCGACTACGACTTCACCGCGACGATGGAGGGCGGCCTCGACGCGATCGCAGCCGGCCAGGAGCAGCGCGTCGAGTGGCTCCAGCGGTTCTACTTCGGTGACGAGGCGACGAGCGGCGAGGGGCTGCGTGACCTCGTCGACGACCTCGGTGACATCGACGCCCGAGCCATCAGCACGATCGAGATCGGCGACGGGATCGTCGTGCGGGTCGGCCGCTACGGCCCCTACGTCGAGGAAGTGACCCCCGCCGGGGTCGACCCGGCCACCGGCGAGATGACCGACGGTGCCGCGACCGATGTGGCTCCGAAGCGGGCCACGATCGGCGATGACATCGCCCCCGACGAGCTCACCCCCGAGAAGGCCCGCGAGATCCTCGCCGCTGCCGCCGACGACGGTCGCGTCCTCGGCCAGGACCCCGCGACCGGGTACGACATCGTGGCCAAGGCCGGCCGCTACGGGCCCTATGTCACCGAGGTGCTGCCGGAGAGCGACGAGGCGCCCAAGCGCGGCAAGGCGAAGGTCAAGCCGCGCACGGCCTCCCTGTTCAAGGACATGGACCTGGCGACGATCGACCTCGACACCGCGCTGCGACTCATGTCCCTGCCGCGGGTCGTCGGGACCGTCTCCGAGACGAGCACCGATGCCGAGGGTAACGAGAAGCAGACCGAGGTCGAGATCACCGCGCAGAACGGCCGCTACGGCCCCTATCTGAAGAAGGGCACCGACTCCCGCTCGCTCACCTCCGAGACCCAGCTCTTCGACATCACCCTCGAGGAGGCGCTGGCAATCTATGCCCAGCCCAAGCAGCGGGGACGCGCCGCCGCGGCGCCGCTCAAGGAGCTCGGCAACGACCCCGTGAGCGGCAAGCCGATGGTCGTCAAGGACGGGCGCTTCGGTCCATATGTCACCGACGGGGAGACCAACGCGACGCTGCGCAAGGGCGACGAGCCGGAGTCGATCACCCCGGAGCGGGGCGCCGAGCTGCTCGCCGAGAAGCGCGCCAAGGGCCCGACGACCCGCAAGCGTGCGGCGAAGAAGACGACCCGCAAGACGGCCAAGAAGGCCACCCCGCGCAAGAGCACCGCGAAGAAGTCGACCGCGAAGAAGTCGACGACCAAGAAGGCGTGACGGATGATCGTCTCGACCCTGCTCAGTCCCACGCTGCTCAGCGACGTCGCGATCCTCCTGCGCCGAGGCGTCCTCGGCCCGGCCCTGCCGCACCGCACGGCCGGGCAGGTGGCCTCCCTCCTCGCCTACGGCGCCGGCCTGTTCGGTGAGCTGCGTCAGGCCGCGAAGCGGGCGCCCAACCACCTCGCGATCATCGACGACGAGCAGCAGCTGACCTACGACGAGCTGCTCGGACTCGTCGAGCGGACCAGCGGGGTCCTCAAGGGCTTCGGTCTCGGTGACACCGACCGGGTCGGGGTCCTCGCCCGCAACCACGTCGGCACGCTCGCCGCGATGGCCGGTGTCGATGCCATCGGCGCCGACCTCGTCCTGCTCAACACCGGCCTGACCCCCGACCAGCTCGTCCGCATCGCTGCGGACCAGGAACTGACTGCGATCGTCTTCGACGACGAGTTCGCCGAGACGGTCAGCGGTCTCGACCTGGCCCGGATCAGTGAGAGCGACCTGGCCGCGCGGGTTCCCTCGGTCGGGCGCCCGTGGTTCCTCCGGCCCACCCGCGCCGGGCGGACGATCGTGCTCACCTCCGGGACGACCGGCACGCCCAAGGGCGCTCGACGCCCGACCCCTCCCGGCATCGGGCCGCTCGCGACGATCCTCGACCGGATCCCGTTCAACGCCGGCGAGCGGATGCTGATCTCGGCGCCCGTGTTCCACACGTGGGGGTATGCGGCGCTCCAGCTCGCGCTCGGCACCCGGGCCACGATGGTCCTGCAGCGGGTCTTCGATCCGGCAGCGGCCCGAGATGCACTGGAGACGTACGGGATCCACGCCCACGTCGCCGTCCCGGTGATGATCCAGCGCATGCTCGAGCTGCCCGCCGACCACACCGCCCGTCACCGTCGCTCCCTGCGGATCACGGCCCTGTCGGGGTCGGCGCTCCCGGGTGGCCTGGCCAGCGCATACATGAACGAGTACGGCGACGTCCTCTACAACCTCTACGGCTCGACCGAGGCCTCCTGGGTGTCCATCGCGACGCCCGAGGACCTGCGCCGCGACCCGCGCACCTCCGGCCGGCCACCGCGTGGCACGGTCGTCCGGATCCTCGACGACGACGGCCGGGAGGTTCGTCCCGGCGAGGTCGGGCGGATCTTCGCCGGAAACGACCTTCTCTTCGACGGCTACACCACCGGACAGACCAAGGAGTACATCGACGGCCTCATGGCGACCGGTGACCTCGGCTCCATGCGCGACGGTCTCGTCTTCGTCGAGGGCCGCGAGGACGACATGATCATCAGCGGCGGCGAGAACGTCTATCCCGACGAGGTGCAGATCGCCCTCGACAGGCTCGACGACATCCGCGAGTGCG
The DNA here is from genome assembly GCA_012518475.1 of Intrasporangiaceae bacterium. Classification (GTDB taxonomy): domain Bacteria; phylum Actinomycetota; class Actinomycetes; order Actinomycetales; family Dermatophilaceae; genus F2B08. The sequence continues at coordinate 3,615 of JAAYSB010000220.1, forward strand.
CCGTCGTCGGTGTTCCGGATGACCACTTCGGCCAGCGGCTCGTGGCCTTCATCGTCCTGCGCGAGGGATCCGACCTGACCGAGGAGGACGCCATCTCGTTCGTCAAGAAGCAGGTCGCCCGGCACGCGGTACCCCGCGAGATCCACATCATCGACGAGCTGCCCCGCAACGCCACCGGCAAGATCCTCAGCCGGGAGCTGCGGGCCAGGCTGGCCGAGTGACCGCGGCATGACGGGGCCGACTCAGCAGCCCCGAGACCCCTTGGCTGAGATCCTCCTCGGACTCAAGCACCCGCACGAGGACATCCGCCAGCGGGCCGCTCTAGCGCTCGGCGCCCAGGTCACCCCCGACCTGGCCGGACGGCTCGCCGCAATGCTCTGGGAGGAGCCGGACTTCTTCGTCCGGGAGACGCTGACCTGGGTGCTCGTCCGCATCGGTCGGGCCGCGCTGCCGCTCGCGGTGGCGGCGCTCGATGACGAGCGTGGCCAGGTCCGGTTCGACGCCGTCCACCTCATCGGCAAGATCGGCGACCCGAGCGCACTGCCCGCCGTTCTCCCGGTCACGGCCGACGCGGACGACGACGTCGCCGCCAAGGCGCGCTTCGTCCTCACCCGCCTCGGTGACCCGGCGGCGATCCCGGCGCTCACCGCATACCTCGGCCGCGGCGGTGACGACCGGCGGACCGAGCTGACGCGGGATCTGGCGACCTTCGGCCCGGCTGCCGTGCCGCACCTCGAGGAGGCCCTCGACCATGAGGACGAGGCGGTACGACGGCATGCTCGCTGGGTCCTCGACGTCATCGCCGACCAGAACGCCGCTCCTCAGCGGAACGAGTAGACCACCGAGACGTCGACCCGCACGGTCTGGGTGCCGGGCGAGAGCGGCATGGCCGCACCGTCCTCCGCTGCACCGGCCATGGTGGCGTCCATCCGGTACGGAGCGGGCGTCTCGATGCTCGCCTCGCTGATACTCACGACGTCGCCGAGGCTGCGACCGGCGGCGTCGGCATACTCCTCCGCCTTCGCGCGGGCGTCCGCGACGGCACGCTTGCGGGCGTCCTTGAGGAGAGCCTCGTTGTCCTCGAGGTCGAAGGAGATGCCGTTGATGATCGTCGAGTCGCCGCCTGATGCGGCGGCCTTCCCGATGATCTCCCCGGCGGTTTCGACGTCGCGCAGCGTCGCCCGGACCGCCTGGGTCACCTGATAGCCGGTGATCCGCTGGGTGTTCCCGCTGTAGTCGTACTGCGGCTGGATCGAGATCTGCGTCGTGGCGATGTCCCGTTCCTCGACTCCGTTGTCCTGCAACGTCTTCAACAGGGCGGCGCTCGCCTCGTTGGCCTTGGTGAGGGCGACGTCGACGCTGCTCTCGACGACATTGACCCCGATGTCGATCCGGAGCGTGTCCGGCACACCCTCGACCCGCGCCGTGCCGGTCACAGTGACCCCCGGCCCCGGGGCGGCCGCGGAGACCGGGGTGGTGGCAGCAGCCGCCGACCGGGCACTGGGCAGGCCGGTGGCCAGGAGGATGACGGCGACGACGAGAGCCAGGACCAGGGCGATGAGACCGAGGGTGCGCGCGGCGATGGTTGTGTCCATGGCGATAGGACGCGGGCCGGGTCGCGGCGGTTCCGGACCGTTTCGCAGACTCCTCAGCGACGTGACTTGACCCTCACGCGGCGAGAGGGCGCAGGCTGAGGTCATGAGCAGGACAATGAGCGCCATGGAGCGCACAGTCGGACAGGTTGCGGAGGACTTCGACGTCACGGTGCGGACACTGCACTACTACGACGAGATCGCCCTCGTGACCCCGAGTGAGCGGACCACGGCGGGCTACCGGCTCTATACGGACGAGGACGTCCAGCGACTCGCGAAGGTGGTCCTCTACCGCCGCCTCGGGATGCCGCTGGAGCAGATCCGTGGGGTGGTCGACGGGGGAGATGCCGTCGACCATCTCCGTCGCCAGCGCGCGGCGGTCCTGACCAGGATCGACGAGATGAAGGATCTCGTCGTCGCGATCGACACGATGATGGAGACAGAGATGAGTGACCGACCCGCCAGCGACGCCGAGCTGAAGGAGATCTTCGGTGACGGCTTCGGTGAGGACTACCAGCAGGAGGCCGAGGAGCGGTGGGGCGAGAGCGACGCCTGGCAGCAGTCGCAGTCGCGCACCAGGAAGTACTCGAAGGCCGAGTGGGAGCAGATCAAGGCCGAGAGCGAGGAGATCACCCTCGCCTTCGTCCGGGCTCTCGACGCCGGGGAGCCGGCGACGAGCGTCGCGGCCATGAATGCGGCGGAGGCGGCCCGGCTGCAGATCCACACCCGGTTCTACGACCTCACCTCGGACTTCCACCGGAACCTCGGGGACCTGTATGTCGCCGACCCCCGGTTCACGAAGACCTACGAGGACATCAGGCCGGGACTGGCGCAGTACGTCCGCGACGCCATCCACGCCAACGCCGACCGGCAGGCGGGCGCCTGAGCCGCCACCCACCGGCGCCACCCGGCGCCCGCGGACCCAGCGAACCGTGCCACAACCTGGCAATTGCCAGGTTGTGGCACG
>JAAYSB010000221.1 GCA_012518475.1 Intrasporangiaceae bacterium
GAGCAGAAGGGGCTCGGCAAGGACGTCGCCCGCGCCCAGGGCGAGGAGAAGCAGGCGCTGCTCGCCCGGACCAAGGAGCTGAGCCAGCAGGTCAAGGACCTCCAGGCAGCGGCCGACGAGGCGCAGAGTCAGCTCGCTGCGCTCATGCTCACGATCGGCAACGTCATCATCGACGGTGTCCCGAGCGGCGGCGAGGACGACTATGTCGTGCGTGAGGAGATCGGCACGCCGCGGGACTTCGCCGCGGAGGGCTTCGAACCCAGGGACCACCTCGAGCTCGCCGAGGCGCTCGGCGCGGTCGACATGGCGCGGGGGGCCAAGGTCGCCGGCTCACGGTTCTACTTCCTCAAGGGGCCCGGGGCCCGCCTCGAGATGGGGCTGCTCGCACTCGCCATGGACAGGGCCATCGAGCACGGCTTCGTCCCGATGATCACGCCCACCCTGGTCAACCGCACGACGATGGCCGGGGCCGGCTTCATCGACCACCATCTCGACGAGGTCTATCACCTGCCGTCCGACGAGCTCTTCCTCACCGGCACCAGCGAGGTCGCCCTCGCCGGCTATCACGCCGACGAGGTCATCGACCTCTCGGACGGGCCGATCCGGTATGCCGGACAGTCCACCTGCTATCGCCGCGAGGCCGGCAGTTACGGCAAGGACACCCGCGGCATCATCCGCGTGCACCAGTTCAACAAGATCGAGATGTTCGTGTACTGCCGGCCCGAGGACGCGGTCGCCGAGCATGAGCGGCTGCTCGCGCTGGAGCAGGAGATGCTCGCCCTGATCGAGGTGCCGTACCGGGTCATCGACACCGCTGCCGGCGACCTCGGTGGCCCCGCCGCCCGCAAGTTCGACTGTGAGGCGTGGGTGCCGACCCAGGGCCGCTACCGCGAGCTCACCTCGACCTCGAACTGCACGACCTTCCAGGCGCGCCGGCTCGGGACCCGGTTCAAGGGCGGCCCGCCCGACAAGCCCAGGAATGAGGTGGCCGCCACCCTCAACGGCACCCTGGCCACGACCCGTTGGCTGGTCGCCATCCTGGAGAACCACCAGCAGGCCGACGGCTCGGTCGTCGTCCCCGAGGCGCTGCGCGCCCGCGTCGGCCTCGACGTCCTCACCCCCTGAGCGCGGGGCTTCCGACCCGGCTGTCGGCCGCGCGGGGGAGGGCGGTTCCGCCGGGCGGCGGAGTCGCCCCGTCCCGTCCTCGCCTACGCTCCCTAGGTATGCCGCCCGCACCATCGCCTCATCGCGCCGGGCGGTCGCTGCCCGCCTGGGTCAACGACACCTTCGGGGCCGACGGCGCCTGGGTGCGTCCGCGACCACCCATCGAGCGACGTGACCTCGTCCTCGCGGTGGTCGTCGCGGTCATCGGCCTGAGCACCCTCGAACTGACCCGCACCTTCGGCGTCATCGACCGGTACACGGACTATGCCCCGTGGCTGCAGCGGCTCGCGGTGCTCTCCGGTGCGCTGATCCTCATCGGACGCCGCCGCTGGCCGCTCGTCGTCGCGCTCGTCATGGCGGCCCACATGATCGTCGTCGGGGTGACGATGACGGTCATCATGAGCCAGTTCACTTTGCAGGCAGCCTATTTCATCGCCTTCCTCTCGGCCGTCGCCTGGGCGCAGGATCGCAGGGCGATGATCGTCGTCATCGACATCATCATCGTCGTCATGTTCGCCTGGCTGGCCCTCCAGTTCGCCGTCGGCAACGCGCTCAGCGACTTCACCGACACCGAGACCGGAACCCAGGGCCCGATCCCGCCGCTCGTCGCCGCGGTGCTCCTCACCGCGATCATCAACGCCATCTACTTCGGCGGTGCCGTCGCCGGTGGACTCGTGCTCTGGCGCCAGGCCCGCCACCAGGCCCTGCTCAGGCAGCAGGCCCGGACCATCGCCGAGCAGGCCGATGATCTGCGCGACCGGGCGATCACCGAGGAGCGGCTGCGGATCGCCCGCGAACTGCACGACGTCGTCGCCCATCACGTCTCGGTGATCGGGGTCCAGGCCGCCGCCGCCCGCCGGGTCCTCGACCGTAATCCGCTGGCCGCGACCGAGGCCCTCGGCACGATCGAGTCCTCCTCCCGCGACGCGGTGACGTCCATGCGCGGCCTGCTCGGCACCCTGCGCGGAATGGAATCGGTGGGAGCAGAAGGCTCCTCACGGCAGCCGGAGCCGTCGGTCGACCAACTGGCCGCGCTCGCCGCCGGCTATGAGACGCCGAGCCGGAGCGTCGCATACTCCCTCGTCGAATCGCATCCGGGGGCGCTGGCGCAGGTGCCCGGGCCGATCACCCACTCGATCTATCGGACCGCGCAGGAGGCGCTGACCAACATCGAGAAGCACTCCACCGCCAGCCGGGTCACGCTCACCGTCCGGGTCGAGACCGACGCCACGCCGCAGTACGCGGAGGTCGAGGTCGTCGACAACGGTCGCGCCCGCGGTGACGTCCCCCTGGGCAGCGGACTGGGGCAGTTGGGGATCCGGGAGCGGGCGGCCTCACACCGGGCGCATGTCGACATCGGGGCCCGACCCAGCGGCGGATACCGCGTCCGCGTTCGCTATCCACTGAACATCCAGGAAGGACGGGTGGCGTGAACGTGCTGCGCATCCTGCTCGTCGACGACCATGCCATGGTCCGCTCCGGTTTCAAGCTCATGCTCTCCGTCGAGGACGACCTCGAGGTCGTCGGCGAGGCCGCCGACGGGATGAGCGCGATCATCGCCGCCCGTGAGCACCGGCCCGACGTCATCCTCATGGACGTGCAGATGCCGGGGATGGACGGCATCGAGGCCACTCGGCGCATCGCCCTGGAGGACCTCGGCCGGGTCGTCATCCTCACCACGTTCGACCGCGACGACTATCTCTTCGATGCGCTCGAGGCCGGCGCGAGCGGGTTCATGCTCAAGAACGCCGAGCCCGAGCAACTGGTCGAGGCGGTGCGCGCGGTCGGGCACGGGCACGGCCTCCTCGCCCCCGAGGTCACCCGCCGCGTCATCGAGCGGATGACCGGGGGCGGCTCGTCGGAGCGGCCGGAGCCGGCGGAGGTGGCCTCTCTCACCGAGCGTGAGCGTGAGGTGCTGGTCGGCCTGGCCAAGGGGATGTCGAACGCCGAGATCGCCAAGGAACTCTTCCTCGGTGAGGCGACCATCAAGACCCACGTCTCGAACTGTCTGGCCAAGATCGGGGTCCGGGACCGGGTGCACGCGGTCATCTATGCCTACGAGCAGGGCCTGATCTCCGCCTCCCGCTGAGGTCGGCCAGCGACAGGGGTGTGACAGAACCTTCCAATTGGAAGGTTCTGTCACACCCCTGTCGGGCAACTCGCGATCGCTCCACCCCGGTGGGGAGGGCGGATTCACCCTTGGGGCGGATCTGGACTGGCGCGGGCCGCGCATACCTTCTTGGTATGACACAGAACGCAACGCTGGAGATCAGCAACCTGGCCAGAACCTTCGGTGACGTCAAGGCGGTCGACGGGGTGTCCTTCGAGGTCGCCCCCGGGATGATGACCGGCTTCGTCGGCGGGAACGGCGCCGGCAAGACGACGACGATGCGGATGATCATGGGCATCCTCGGCATCACCGGTGGGGAGGTCCGCTGGGAAGGTCGCCCGATCACGATGGCCGACCGGCGCCGGTTCGGATACATGCCCGAGGAGCGGGGCCTGTATCCGAAGCAGCCGGTGCTCGACCAGCTCGTCTATCTCGGCCAACTCGGCGGCATGAGCGCCCAGAGTGCCCGCGCCTCGGTGCTGGAACACCTGGAGCGGTTCGGCCTGGCCGACCGCGCCAAGGACCATGTGGAGAAGCTCAGCCTCGGCAACCAGCAGCGCGTCCAGATCACCGCTGCGGTCATGCGCCAGCCGGTCTGCCTCATCCTCGACGAGCCGTTCTCCGGACTCGACCCGGTCGCCGTCGACTCGATGGTGGACCTGCTCCGGGAGCACACCAGCCGGGGCGTGCCGGTGCTCTTCTCCAGCCACCAGCTCGACCTGGTCGACCGACTCTGTGACCGGCTCGTCATCCTCAACAAGGGCCGCCTCGTCGGTGCCGGGACCCGCGCCGAACTCGAGTCGACGGGCCAGGTCCGCTACCGGCTGGGCCTCGGTGCCGACGCGGGCTGGGTGCGGGACGTGCCCGGCGTCCACGTCGTCGACCTCGAGGGTTCGAGCGCACTGCTCGAGATCCTCGACTCCGGCGCCGAGCAGAATCTGTTGCGAGCAGCATTGCAACGCGGGGAGATTCGCGAGTTCAGCCCCGTCCGTCCCAGTCTTTCCGAGATCTATCGAGAGGTGACCCAGTGAACGCCACGACCACCCTTGCCCGCTCCGCCGAGGCCCATGCCGGGGACGAGATCGAACTGAACACGACGACGAGTGCCTGGACGCTCGTGGCCCGTCGTGAGATCTTCATCAAGTTCGCCGACAAGGGCTTCATCATCGGCACCATCCTCACCCTGGCCATCATCGCCGCCTTCCTCGGCTACACCGTCTACACCGAGGAGCGGACCAGTTCCTACACCGTGGTCACCACCACCGCCGATGCGTCGATGGGGGAGTCGCTGGCCGCGGCCGCCGGGGAGATCGACGAGAAGGTCGAGATCACCACGAACACGGTCGCCGACGACGCCGAGGCCGAGGCCCTGGTGCGCGCCGGGGACGCCGACGGATTCCTGCACCGCAGCGACGGCGGCTGGGTGCTGACCACCGAGACCGGCGAGAGCGGCCTGCTCGGGGTCACCCAGCAGGCGGTGCGCGGGGCAGTCATCGACCAACAGGCCCGCGACCTCGGCACCACCGCTGCCGACCTCGAGGCCGGGTCGGTCGTCTCGCCGCACTTCCTCATCGGTGATGCGGAGCGCGCCGGGTTGGCGGGAGCGATCGGTTTCGCGATGGCGCTGCTGTTCTTCATGGCCGCCCTCATGTACGGCCTGCAGATCGCCAACTCGGTCGTCGAGGAGAAGCAGAACCGGATCGTCGAGATCATCGCGACCTCGATCCCGTTGCGGCACCTGCTCGCCGGCAAGGTGCTCGGCAACACGGTCATGGCCATTCTGCAGATCGTCCTCTATATCGGGGCCGGCCTGATCGGCCTGAGCTTCACCCAGTACGGCTCGTTCCTCCCGGCGATCGGCGGACCGGTGGCCTGGTTCGTGCTGTTCTTCACCACGGGGTTCGTCGCCCTGGCGGCCCTGTGGGCGGTGGCCGGCTCACTGGCCAGTCGGATGGAGGACCTGCAGTCGACGTCGGCACCGCTGACCTATCTGGTCATGGGCGTCTACTTCGCGAGCTTCCTGCTCTCCGGCACGGCCAAGGTCATCGCGTCCTTCATCCCGCCGCTGTCTGCGGTGCTCATGCCGATGCGGATCCTCGAGGGCGACGTGCCGTTGTGGCAGCCGCTCCTGGCGCTCGGACTCATGCTGGTCTTCGCCGCCGCGACGATCGTCTTCGGTGAGCGCCTCTATCGCCGCTCGCTGCTGCAGAGCGGTGGTCGGGTCTCCCTCAAGAAGGCCTGGGCCGCAGCCGAGTAGGACTGCTGCCGCGGCAGGCGCCGACCGAGAGTTGCCGAAACCGGGAGCGCATCACCCAAGGCCTCGATCCCGGAGCCGCGCGGCGCCAGTTGCGGTTTGGATCGACCGTTAGCCACTCGTCTGCGTGCAATTGCGTGCGGACGAGTGGCTAACCCGCACGCCGGCCGCTAACCGTCCGTTCGGCCGGGGCCC